>NZ_JBVVAK010000113.1:0-26644 GCF_055792825.1 Microvirga sp. GN3 | reverse complement strand
CCAGGCAATCAGGAAGCAGGGTCGCCTGCCGACGGTCCTCACCCTCAACGAAACGCTTCATCGCGACCTCCGCCGACCACGATCAGCTTAGCAGATCAAAGCGTTTCCACACAGGCTGGACCCAATCCAGACCTTCCGCATTCCACATCATGCCGGGTTTCCGGTGCGGGCAACCCGCCACTGGTCAGAACCTGGCGCTAATGCCGAGCACGGGTCCGTGCACGAGCATGTCAAATCAGCTTGGTTCGAGTTTTCACACAGCCTCGCAGGGAATACCGGATGCTCCTGACGGGCAAGGAACGTCCTAGAGCATCCGACGGGTCCACTGTTGGGATCCATCCGATGCTCCCTTCTTCAGGCAGCGCATCGTTCGAGGCGAACCGCAGGTCCGCGCCAGCGAACTGAAAAGTCCGTGATAGCGAAATCCTAGTGGATAGAATCTGACACTTGGTACCCACGTTAGATACTCACTACGATGGCGCTGCACCCTATGCTGCACCCCATTGTGAGGGCATCGCTATGGCTGACACCTTCGACAGCCGCGCCGACATCTTGGACCACATCCTTGAGGTCCGTGCCTATATCGATACCTTTGTCACCGAGATGCTGAAGCGCGGTCGTATCCATGACGCCAGCAAGTTCGATCCAGCGGAAAAGCCCGCCTTCGACGAAGCCATTCCACTCCTGCAAGGCGTCTCCTATGGCACGCCCGAATACGCCAAGGTGTTAGAGCGTCTCGCACCGGCTTTCGACCATCATTACCGCTGCAACTCCCATCATCCGGAGCACTATGGCCCACAAGGCATTGCGGGCATGGACCTGTTCGATCTGGTCGAGATGGTCTGTGATTGGATGGCCGCAGCGAAACGGAACCCGCAGGATGGGGTGAAGCTTGCCTACAACGTCGAGCTTTTCAACATTCAGGACCAACTGGCTGCCATCCTTGCGAACACCCTTGCCCGCTGGCCTGAGCGGCATCCAGATGAGCCGAAGTCGGACTCTTCTGTATGATTTTATCCACTAGGTCCACTTTTCAAGCACGATGCGCTTAGTTGCGGCAACCGCACGATAGAATCCGATTGGCTGAAAAGAGATCGACACGAATGCGCGATGCCGTACACTCGGGTTCGCCTACAGCCTCTGCATGCCTGTGCTCCCAGGGGACCGGTCATGGGCAATATGTCAGGATCTGGCCCGATCGAAGCCGGAACTGCCGGGCGAGGGTCTCGGCGCCCGGCCGATATCAACATCCGCAGCCCGATCGCGCGGTTGGCCTGTGCTCTGATCCTCGGCTGCGTCGCAGCCGCGGCGATCGTGGCCGCCTACCTGATCCACCAGTATCGCAGCCATGTCGCTGCGGAAGCCCTTGCCATCGCGCGCGCGGCCGCACACGCGGCGGATCGCGAGATCGTCGCCGCCTGGGCGCTCCTTGACGGGTTGTCCACGTCGCCGGCCCTGGGCGCGCGGGACTTTGCCGGCTTCGAGCGGCAGTTGATCGCAACGCCGCGGCCCGAGGGTAGCTGGATCGTCCTGCTGACCATTGACGGAACGCCCCTGGCGAGCTCCCTCGGGGAAGGCGAGGAACCGCCGCGACGCCTGGCCTGTGGCGAGCGCTGCCAGGCCGCCGTCCGGGCCGGCTCTCCTCAGGTGAGCGACGTGGTTCCCGCCACCAGAACGTCCCGGCCCGTGATCCGCGTCGGGGTGCCAGTCGTCACCGGGGGACGCACAGATCTGATCCTCGGCATGCCGATCCCGTCGGGAACGCTCGCCAAGGTCTTTTCCGGGAAGCCCCTTCCGCCGGGATGGCTCGGGATCCTGTACGATCGCCAGGGCGTGACCATCGCGCGCAGCCGGGAAGGGCCGGAATACGTCGGCCGTCGGTCCGACTCTGGCTTGTGGTCCCGGATCGATCCGGCGGAAGAGGGTATCCTGGAAGCCATCGGCGAGGATGGCACCCCGACCCTGCTGGCCTACTGCCGGACGACCGTGGGCTGGGTGGCCACCGCCGCGGTGCCGCTCGACCTCCTGAACGCCACGCCGGCCAGGGCCATGACGGCATCTGCCGGCGTGGCGTTGCTCATGGTCGCCGGTCTCGTCGCGGTCCTCCGGACCTCGCGCCGGATCGAAAGGCCCATCCGCGAACTCGAGACCGCCGCCGCCGCGGCCCGACGGGAGAAGGCCGAACTGGCCAGCTTGCACACTGCGTTCTGGGAGAGCACCGACGAGAACCTGTTCGTCGTCGGGGTCACGCGTGACGGGCGGTTCACGTTCGAGGCGAACAACCCGGTTTCGGAACGGGCATCGGGGATCTCGCGGGCGTTCGCGTACGGCAAGGAGCCGCATGACCTAGTCGCGCCGGATATGGCGGCCCGCTGGGTGGCCCATTTCCGGCGCTGCGTCGCGGCGGGAACCCCCATCCACTATGAGGAGCGGCTGGCCTTCGCCTGCGGCGCCCGCGACTGGGAGGTCGTGCTCGCCCCGGTCCGGGATGAGACCGGCAGAATCGTCCGACTGGTCGGATCCGCCCGCGACATCACAGACCGCACGCAGGCCGAGGCCGAGGTGCGCAGCCTTGTCGAGCGTCTCCTTCGTGCCGAGGATGAGGAGCGGCAGCGGATCGCCCGGGAACTGCACGATTCCACCGCCCAGTCCCTTGCCGGGGCATCGCTGCTGGTCGCGGCGCTCGAGGGCGACTCCGCCGTCCGGGGTTCCCTTGCGAGGGTCATCGCCGAGATCGGCGATCTCATCGGCACGGCGCAGACCGAGATCCGCGTCATGTCGTACCTGATGCATCCACCCGAGCTGGCTGATATCGGACTTGCCGCCGCGGTACGGCCGTACGTCGACGGCTTCGCGCGCCGGACCGGACTGGACGTCGACCTCCGGCTGCCGGACGCTCTCGGTGGGATTTCATACCCGACGCAACTGGCGTTGTTCCGCATTCTCCAGGAGGCGCTGACCAACGTGCACAAGCATGCGCGGGCCACCTGCGCCCGCGTGCGGCTGGTACGACGGGCCGGCTGTGTCGTGCTGTCTGTCGTCGACAACGGGGTCGGCGGCATCCGGTCCGGCGGGGGCAGGCGGTCAGCCGGCGGTCTCGGACTGGCCAGCATGGCTGCGCGCGCACGCCAGCTTGGAGGGATGCTTCGGATCCGCTCGGGGGAAGCAGGGACTGGTATTCGTGCGGCGTTTCCGGTTCCCGATCCCGCTGACGCCGCGGCCGACACATCCGGCGGGACGTCCCTGCGTGATCACGGCGATGACATAGGATTGGAAGGCTAAAATTACGCGGCGGTCAGATAGGGGCACGAGCCCGACCTCATCCCAAGTTCTGCGTCCTGCCTGTAAGGGGACCTTCATCGGCTCCGTTCTTCATCCCACTCTGACCTGAACGGACCTTCCAATCGGCTCTGGCAACGCAGGCGAGCCTAGGTGATAGTCGTGTCTCAGGATACTTCAGGCTGTATCCCTGGACGAGCAATCACTGCTTCATGATGCGCCGGGCTGGGAGCCTCCTCCGCAGGTTGACCGATCTCTCCTCGTCCGGGCGCCCCCGGCTTTGGAGCGGGTACGCCCGATGCGGCTGGCACTGGTACGCTATTCGGCCCCGCCAGGGACTTCCTCATCGCGAACCGCAGGATCACGCCCAGCGACGCGGCAAGCGGGATCGCGACCAGCAGGCCCACGAAGCCGAACAAATACCCGAAGGCGAACAGCGCGAACATCAGCCAGACCGGGTTGAGCTTGACGCGGGTGCCGATGATCCGCGGCGACAGCACATAGTCAGCAAGGGTTTCGCCGAGCAGGAAGATGCCGGCCACGACGGCCAGGGGCGTCCAGTCGGGCCAGAACTGGGCGATCGCGACGCATGCTGCGACGACGCCGCCGACGCCGAGCCCCAGATAGGGGACAAAGCTGATCAGGCCAGCCGTGAGGCCGATCAGGATGGCATGGTTGAGCCCAGTCAGCCGCAGGGCCCCTGCGTAGAACACCGCCAGGATCAGGCAGATGACGATCTGCCCGCGCACGAAGCCGGCCACCGTGTTATGGATTTCCCGCCCAACGGCACGGACGTCCTCGCGGTGTTGGGCCGGGACCCAGCCGTCGATTGTCCCGATCATCCGGTCCCAGTCCGCCAGCAGGTAGATGCTGACAATCGGGACCACGACCAGTAGCGCGAGGAGGGAGAGCAAGGCTTTCCCGCCCGACCATGCCGAGCGGACGAGGGCATCGAGCCAGGCACTGCCCGCCGCGGCCACCGTATGGGTGACCGATTCCTCGATCCGGAGTTCCTGGCCCATGATCTTATGCAGCCAAGGGCGGCCCGTGTCGGCGGCGAGAGACTGGACCCGCGTGACATAGCGGGGGAACTCGTCAATGAAGAACCGCAGTTCGCCGAGAAGGGCCGGGAGCATCACCAGCATCAAGCCGACAAAGCTCACGGCCAGAAGCAGGATGAGGATCAGGGCGGCCAGTCCTCGGTTGATCCCGATCCGCTCCAGCCTGTCGACGGCCGGGACGAGCAGATAGGCGAGCGCCATGCCGATCGCGAACGGCAGCAGGATCTCACGCAACAGCACCAACATCACCAGGGCGATGACGGCGATCGTGATCCAAAAAACGGTGGGGCGGGCAATCGTCATTGCGGCCCTCCCGGGCGGACTTCGTTGCGTACTCCATCAGGGCGCGACGGGAATGATGACCTTCCCGCCGCGCCTCAAGTCGACACCATCGTGGGCTCGGTCCATTCAGTAGCACGGCCCATAAGGGTAATAGCCGCACTGGCCGTCGTCGCCGTATCCAAGGCCAGGGTTCGCCGCCTCGGCCGCTCCCATAGCGGTCCCGGCGGCAATGCCGGCCGCCGTGGCACCTGCCCCATACCAGGCACCACGATAGACAGGGGCATGCCAATAGCGGCCACCAGCCCACGCGCCGCCGCGGTATCCGCCAAAGCGCGCGGCATCGAAGCCACCGGCGCGGAACCCGCCAAACCCACCTGCATGGAAGCCGCCGCCGAAGGCAGCGAAATGGTCGATGAACAGCGCAGCCGGTCCACTCGATCCGGCCAAGTTCCCTTCCAGCACCACAACGTCGAAGGTCAGGTTCCCGCCTTCGAGCTTCGGCGCTTTCAGCGTCACCACGGCGTCGCTGACCTTGGAGCCATCGCCGCCGAGAACGGACACGGTGGCGTTGGGTGGATCTTGGGCGAAGTTGTCCTTGCCTTCGTCCCACTGCATGATGAACTGCTCGGTCATCACGTGACCGGCTGCGCGCACCGGACGGTCGGCGAACACGATCGAACTCGGCGACACGCCGGTCAAGGTCAGCTTGCCGCCCTCCAGCTTCGCGCCCGCCGCGTTGAGGACGGCGAGCGAGGGCACCGGACCTGTGGGCGTGACCCGACCGATGGCCTTGGCAAGGGGCAGTTGCGATCTTCCGGTCGCCTCCTGCGCGAGGACGCCGGTGGCGGCCGGGCTCATTCCGCCGATGAACAGAACAACACAGGCGAATTGCTTGGTATGCATGGCGTAAGCTCCCTTTTTGCATCTCTGACTATGTCGGCGTCCCCACACGACCAGGACGTCGCCTCCATGAGCGGGTGACCTGACAGGGTGGTCAGCCGCGGCGGCACCGGATCAGCGCTTCTCGATCGGGAAGATGATCTTCCAGTCCCGCTTCATGTCGATCACGGTCCAGCGATCCACCGCCGCCGCATCGAGCGCCTTGTCGAGGTGGCCGACCTTCGACTGGCGGTCGTAGGCGTATTCACGCTCCGCATCGGTGTGATGCACCACCACACCCAGGCGACGTCCGCCCGCCTCGGTGGTCCATTGCAGCATCTCGAGATCGCCGTCCGAGTTCCCGAAGGCGGCGATCGGCCGGAGGCCGATGTGCTGATTGATCCCGACCGGCTTGCCAGGGCCGTCGTCGACGAAGTTCACCTGGGGCAGGCGGAACAGGGTCGGCAGCCCGTCGCGACGCTCGAACTTGGTGACGATACTTGAGCCCACGACCTGATCGGGCGGAATGCCGTAGCTCGTCTCGGCGAAGGCCCGGATGAACTCGATGCCGCCGCCCGAGACGATGAAGGTCTTGAAGCCGTTGGCGCGCATGTAGGCCAGGACCTCCAGCATGGGCTGGTACACGAGCTCGGTGTAGGGGCGGTCGAAGCGGGGGTGCTTGGCGGTCGCGAGCCAGGTCTTCACCATCCCGATGAACTGCGCCGGCGTCATGCCCGCATGCGTCGCGGCGACGATCTCGACGGCTCCCTTCTCGCCTGCGGCGGCCAGCGCCGCCATGTCGCCTTCGAGCACGGCCTTGAAGGGCTGCGTGTCCTTCCACTCCGGATGCTGCGGCGCCAGCGCCTTGACCCGATCCAGCGCAAAGGCGAACTGGACGTAGATCGGCTGCTCGATCCACAGCGTGCCGTCGTTGTCGAAGGTGGCGACCCGCTCCGCTGGCGGAACGTAGTCGGGGGACCCCTCGCGGGTGACGTCGGTTACGAAAGCGATGATCGCCTGCTTCGACGGACCGTCGTTCCACGACGGCAGCGGGTCGGTCTGGGCGAGGGCAACCGGGATCCAGGTTGCGAGCAGGGCCAGGGTGCCAAGCCAGGACAGGCGAGTGCGCATGTGTGCCTCCCGTTGGAACAGTCGTTCAATCGGCTGACGCAAACCAAACTCAAAAGTCGTCGGACCCGTCCTTGCAGCGGTAGCCGATGAAGCATTGCGGATTGTTCGAGCTGGGAATCCATGCCGGCTCGGGGAACTGGCCGACCAGACATTCGGAGCCATTCTTGACGAAGCGGGCGTAGGTCATGGGCCCCGTATCGAGGACGACGGCGCCGTCCCGCAGAACGAGCTGGCGGTTGGCCCCGCAGGTGCGCTGCGACGTCGGCGGTCCGACCTGGGCCGTCGCTGCCGTGGCAGCGACGGCAAGTGCAAGGAATGTCAATGCGCGTCTCATCACCGTTGCCTCCTCTGGACCCGAAAGGGCCGTTCATCGAAACTAGTTGCTGGATGGCGGGCTCCTGAGCTTCTCCATCGCCTGCTCGACCGAGAACGAACCGGGCCTCTGGCGTGGTGGGAACTGCTGGAAGCTCACCAGATGTTGCCCGACGAGCGCCTGCGCCGGCACGAGCACGAAGGCGTGCTCGACGAACCACCTGACGTAATCGCCGGACTCATGCTGCGCCCGCTCGAACGGATCGGAGCGCAGGTTGAACAGCATCGGCAGGCGCAGCTCCATCATCGGCTGCTGCCACACGTCGAACCCTTCCGCCTTCTGTTCCAGGAAGACTGCCTTCCACTGCTCATAGCGAAGGCCTGCGAGGTTGCCGTCGTCGGTCCAGTAGAAGAACTCGCGGCGCTTGTTCGGGCCTTTGCGGGCGAGCAGGTCGCGCTGGTCGTAGCCATCCAGGTGGACTCGGAAGGTCTTGCCCGCGGCCTCGTAGCCTTGCAGGAGCTTGGCGTTGATGTCCGGCTCGCCAGCCGCTGCTACCAGCGTCGTCGTCCAATCTTCGGCGGAGACGATATCGTTGATCTCGGTCCGCGGCGGCACCTGGCCGGGCCATCGGATCATCGCCGGGACGCGGTAGCCGCCTTCCCAGTTCGTGTTCTTCTCGCCGCGGAACGGTGTCGTGCCGCCGTCCGGCCACGAGAACGTCTCGGCGCCGTTGTCGGTGGTGTAGATCACGATGGTGTTGTTGGCGATGCCGAGATCGTCGAGCTTTTTCAGGAGCTGGCCGACCTGCCCGTCATGTTCCGTCATGCCGTCCGGATAGATCCCGAGTCCGGTCTTCCCCTGCGACTCGGGCTTGAGACGTGTCCAGATGTGCATGCGGCTCGGATTGAACCACAGGAAGAACGGCTTTTGATCCCGGTTGGCGCGATCGACGAAGTCGAGCGAGGCCGCGAGGAACTCCTCATCGATGGTTTCCATGCGCTTCTTGGTGAGCGGGCCGGTGTCGTCGCATTTCTGTTTGCCCCACGGGCCGAACCGCGGATCATCGCCCGGCGTGTCGGCGGCCGTGGCGACGCACCTCAGAACGCCGCGCGGGCCGAACTGCGCTTTGAAGGCAGGATTCTTCGGATAGTCCGGATGCTCGGGCTCATCCTCGGCGTTCAGGTGATAGAGATTGCCGAAGAACTCGTCGAAGCCGTGCACCGTCGGCAGGAACTCGTTGCGGTCGCCGAGATGATTCTTGCCGAACTGGCCCGTCGCATAGCCGAGTGGCTTGAGCAGGTCGGCAAGCGTCGGATCTTTCTCCGACAGGCCCTCCTTGGCGGCCGGCAAGCCCACTTTCAGGAGCCCTGTTCGCAATGGGCTCTGCCCGGTGATGAACGCGGCACGGCCGGCGGTGCAGGATTGCTGGCCATAATAGTCGGTGAAGATGGCGCCTTCGTTGGCGATGCGGTCGATGTTGGGCGTGCGGTAGCCCATCATGCCGCGGTTGTAGGCGCTGATGTTCCAGTAGCCGATGTCATCGGCCATGATCACGACAATGTTGGGCTTCTGCGGCTGCGCGGCAGCCGGCATGCCGAGCGCGATCACGGAGACGAACATCGTGACTAGGCCGGCCGAGGTCTTTCCACTGGTTCTCATGTTTTCAGTCCTCGCACCTCAAGGGTTTAGGTGGGCGAACGGGTTCCCGCATGCTTGTGGCAGTTCACTCCGCGCGCCCGGCCGGTCGCGCTTTATCGATCCGATCGAGGACCCGGCCGGGTGTGTGGCTTGCCGGATCCTGCGTCGGCGCGAAGACCCTCATTCGTTGCCGCAGGGCGAGTACGGGTAGTAGCCGCACACGTTCGGAATGACGGCCGAATTCTCGGCCGCATAGGCCGCACTTGCATTGGAGACCCCCGATCGCCCGTACCAGGCGCCATGATAGGCAGGGGCGTGCCAGTAGCGGCCAAAGTCATCGATGAACAGCGCCGCCGGTCCGCTCGCCCCGGTCAGATTGCCTTCCAGCACCGCGACGTCGAAGGTGAGGTTGCCGCCCTCGAGCTTCGGTGTCTTCAGGGTCACCACGGCGTCGCTGACCTTCGAGCCGTCACCGCCCAGAACCGACACGGTGGCGTTGGGCGGATCCACGGCGAAGTTATTCTTGCCCTCGTCCCATTGCATGATGAACTGCTGCGTGGCCACATGACCGGCCGCCCGCACGGGCCGATCGGCGAACACGATCGAATTCGGTGACACGCCGGTCAAGGTCAGCTTGTTGCCTTCCAGTTTCGCGCCGGCCGCGTTGAGCACGGCAAGCGACGGGACCGGACCCGTGGGCGTGACCCGACCGATGGCTTTCGTCAGGAGCATTGGCGGCCTGGCGCCTGCGTCCTGCGCCAGCACCGCACCTCCTGTCGCGCAGAGGCCACTGGTTATCAGGATAAAGCATGCGAATGGCTTGCTGAGCATGGCGGAAACTCCTCTCGTCCAGTCGGATTTCTTCGGCACCCCTGCACCAAACCGTCGTCATCGAGGCGAGTGCGTGAGGACGGTGGACGCCGAGACCCAGCGATCCCGGCGCCTCCCATCGGATCCGCGTGAGTGGCTCACGCGGCATTCGCTGCTACTTCACATTCACCCTGTAGCTGAGCACGGACGTGCCAGGCTTCTCATCGATGCTTTGCCCCTTTGCGGTGATCGCGAAGGCGTCGGGACCGCGGTAACCCGCAGCGGGCTCATAGGTCCAGGTGTCCTTGTCGACCAGCCTCACGGTCCCGTGTTGCGGCCGCTGGCTGATCTCCGAGCTGGCAAGCGTGCCTTGCGGGCTGATGTCGGACATGCATCCCTGCCCGGCCTGAACATCGAAGGCGCCCTCCATGTTGGCTCCCATGATGGCCCGATTGCCGGCGATGTTGCACATGCTCTGGGGAGCCTGGGCAAGGGCCGGGCCGACGGACAGGAATGCCAACGGGAGCACCACGATCGACAATGACTTCTTCATGACAGTCTCCTCTCGATAGTCCTCTGGGTGTGATCGATGTCAGCCCCTGTCGAATCCCGCAGGTTTTCTTGATGTGCGACCTGCGGGTCTTCCTGGCTTGCGTTCGGGCGGCACCTGGCTGAGGGGTGCCGGCCGACGCTACATCCCGCGCTGGAAAGGCTGCTACTCGCTTCCGTGGCTGGCATTGGCCTTTTTGACCTGCTCCAGGATCCCGCTGAGATTATAGGTTTCGGGCGCTTGCAGCGGCGGGAACTTCTCGTAGGACTCGAGGTGCCGCAGCCACAACTGCTGGCCGATCGGCAGCATGTTCCAGTCGTACTGGAAGGCGGTCGCCGGGGCACCCAGGGCCCCGCCCATGCTCATGGCGGACTTCTGGTCGATGCCGACGGACTGCTCAAACGGATCGCGCTTGACGTTCTGGACCAGCGTGAAGTGGAACGGAATGAGAGGCAGGATCCAGCCGGCCGGTCCAGGCTGCGACATGGTGTAGTACATCTTCCAGTTCTTGTAGCGCACCGCGGACGGTGTCGAGCCCGAGAAGTAGTAGAAGTGGTCGCGTGCCGACTTCGCTGATTTGCCTTCGAGGAGATCGCGCTGGTCGAAGCCGTCGAGCGTCGTCTTGACGATCCCTGGATACGTACCGGCCTCGATCTGCTGCTTCAGTCCGTCGCCCTTGGGACCGCCGGCGATGTTGACCAGCGTCGGCAGCCAGTCGAGGGCGGCGAAGAGCTCGTTGTTCACCGTGCCCGGCTGGATCACCCCCGGCCAGCGGATGACCATCGGCGCGCGGTAGCCGCCCTCCCAAGCCTCACCCTTCTGGCCCTTGAACGGGGTGACGCCGCCGTCCGGGAAGCTGATCGCCTCGGCGCCGTTGTCGGTGGTGAATACAACGATGGTGTTATCGAGCTGGCCCATGTCCTCGAGCTTCTTGAGGACGACGCCGATGTTGTCGTCGAGCTGCTTCATGCCGGCTTCGTTGACGCCCCAGTCCTTGCCGCCGCGCTCGCCCACCATCGCCTCATACTGCGGAGGCAGCACGGTCACGACATGCATGCGGGCCGGGTTGTACCAGGCGAAGAACGGCTTGTTGGTCTTCTTCGGGTCGTTGCGGTCGAGGAAGTCGACGACCTTGGCCGAGATTTCCTCGTCGACCGTCTCCGAACGCTCCAGCGTCAGGGGCCCCTCGTCGCTGCACATCTGGTTGCGCTCGGTGCCATCGGAGGATTTGCAGGACAGGACATTGCGCGGCGGCGTGAGGCAGGTCGTGGTCCTGGGATCGACGGCACCGGCTACGTCCGGAATGCCCGGAATCGGCGTGTTGCGGCACGGCGGTGCGACGGTCTGCTGCGTCGCCGTCTTGTTGATGTCGGGGAAGCTCACGCCCTGCATGGCGTCGAGGTGGTAGAGGTAGCCCCAATACTCCTGGAAGCCGTGTGCCGTCGGCAGCGAGGCGGTGTGGTCACCCAGGTGGTTCTTGCCGAACTCGCCGGTGTTGTAGCCGAGGTCGAGCAGGAACTTCGCGAGTGCCGGCGTGCCGGGCCGCAGGTAGGACGGGCTGCCCGGCAGTTGCGGCGGGATCATGCCCGTGCGCAAAGGGTACATCCCGGTGAAGAAGGCATTGCGGCCTGAGGTGCAGCTTTGCATGGCGACATAGTCGGTGAACATAGCGCCTTCGCGACCGATCCGGTCGATGTTGGGCGTTTCACCGACCATCAGGCCGCGGTGATAGATGCGCGGCTGCATCCAGCCGATGTCGTCACCCATGATGAACAGGATGTTGGGCTTCTGCTGCGGCGCCTGCGCGATGGCCGGAGCCGCCATCGTCGCCGAGACCAGGGCCGTCGCCCCGATCAGGGCAGCTTTGGCTCGCATGTGTCGGAAGCGCGATCTGTCGGTGGTTTGTGAGGACGCACGATCACTGGTCATGGGATCTTCCTCTCTCTGATGATGCAGCGGAAGCCGACGTGGCTCGTCGAGGTGTCGACCGGCTGCGGGTGACGCGCTGCCGGACGGTAGCGGCGGCAGTAGTTGGGCGCGCACAGATGTGAGCCGCCCTTCAGCACCCGGCGTGGAATTCGGATCCCGGGCTCGCAGGGCGCGTAGCTCTGGTCCTCCCGGCCGCCGCGGGGGTTCTCGGGAATGCAGCAGGCCTTCGGGGCATCGGCCGGGTGTTTCGGCGTGTAGAAGTCGCTGGTCCATTCCCAGACATTGCCGATCATGTCGTAGAGGCCGTAGCCGTTGGGCGGGAAGGCGGTGACGGGCGAGGTGCGCTCGAAGCCGTCGAGACGCGTGTTCTGGAATGGAAAGGCGCCCTGCCAGGTGTTGGCCATCTGGCGTCCGTCCGGTGTGAGCTCGTCGCCCCAGGCAAACTCCGCCTGGTCCCGTCCACCGCGCGCCGCGAATTCCCATTCGGCCTCGGTTGGCAGGTCCTTGCCGGCCCAGCGGGCATAGGCCGCCGCGTCGGCATAGGCGACATGCACCACCGGATGCTCGTCCAGGCCCCTGATGGACGAGCCCGGGCCATAGGGACGGCGCCAGTTCACCCTGGGCTTGAACGCCCACCATTGGCTGAAGTGATGGAGATCGACCGGATAGTCCGGCGGGCTGAACACGAGCGAGCCGGCATGGAGCAGGTGCGGCAGGGCGCCGGGATAGTCCTTCGGATCGGGCGCGATCTCCGCGACCGTGACGTGACCGGTGGCGCGGACGAAGTCGCGAAACTGCCGGTTGGTGATCGGCGTCCGGTCGATCCAGAACGCGTCGACGGTGACGCGATGAACCGGCGCTTCCTCGGGATAGTGCTGGTCCGAGCCCATGCGGAACGTGCCGCCGGCAATCCGGATCATGCCGCTGCGTTCCGGCGGAACGTCGATGGTCTCGTCCGTCCGCTCAACTAGGTTCGCATCAGTCATGGCATCCGTCCTCGAAGGGGTGTGCGCTGCTAGCGTGACGTGCTGGCGGAAAAGCCCAACGCCTCCCCGTAGGCACGAATCGTAGACGAGTTGTCGGAGCCTGCTTGACCACGCGAGACATCCACTTGACCGATGAGGACAACCGCAAGAACCGTTGCTCCCGTCCTCGCATGTCGACAGTGTCGTCCCGTTCGCGGCCGAGGGTCTATTGGGGTCAATCCTGAAATCGCTGGAGGCAGACCCTGATTTGCGGCCCGCTGACATCTTCAGCCGAGGCCCGGCGGTATGGGGACTGTCTGCCGGCCGGCGTGTCCATGCTGATCCCGGTCGACAGCGAGCCCGTTCAGGGTTTAACCTATGGTATCGGACGAGGGCTCGTCGCGACCCCGGTCCCGTTGCGTCGCCTTTGCGGCCGGAGACCGCCGTCATGAGCCATGGCACCGTCCCGGTGGTTGCGCGATCTTTCTCGGGCATGCCGCCCCGTTTGCGGCGGCGGATCGCCTTGACCTTCATGGTCATCACGGTTGCGGCATGCGTCGTCGCCGCGGCCCTGCTGCTGTCCCGCGCGGCAGACGAGCGACACGCGATCGAGCATCGTGCCCTGGAGGCTGCCAAGGCGCTCTCCTTCGGGTTCGATCAGGAGGTCGCCGCAGTCAATTACCTCCTCAAGGGACTGTCCAAGTCCCCAGCGCTCCTCTCGGGCGATACCAAGGCCTTCTACGACCAGCTCAAGGCAACCCCCGTTCCGGAAGGCTCCTGGCTGGTCCTGAACGATCTTGAGCGGCAGACCGCCAACACCTTGCGTCCATTCGGATCATCGTTGCCGAGGCATGTCGACTTCCCGAACCATCAGGAGCAGCTCGACCGGATCCGGGATCGGAGGTGGTCCGTCTCCGGCCGGATGCTGGCTCCCCTGAAGGGCAGCATCATCGTGGCCCTCAGCCTTCGGCTCGACGATCCGAATGGCCGGATGAGCGGCCACCTTACGATCATTCTGACGGAGGCGCGGCTGGGCGCGATCCTCGATGACCAGACGCTGCCGGTCGCCTGGGCGAAGGGACTGTACGACCGCAAGTTCCAGCCGATCGTGGCCGACAGGGACGGCCACAAAGGATCCGACCTACCAGCGCCCGCAGCACTGGCCACGCGCGTCGCTGACGCGGGTCCGGCCAGCACGATCACGGGAGCCGTCGAGGCTATTGATGACCGTGGGATCCCGGTCCTCGTCACCTTCCGCCGTTCGGGCGCGACGAACTGGACGAGTGTGGTCACGGTGCCGCTGGCCGATCTCAATGCACCCGTCACGGCCGCTTTGTGGCGGATGGCCGGACCTGCATCTCTCCTCCTGCTTGCCGGGGGGATGGCCGCCTGGTTCACGGCCCGCCAGGTCGAGCAGCCGCTCCGAACGCTGTCCGATCAGGTCACCGGCGCGAAGAAACAGGTCAGCGAGCTGTCGAGCCAGTTGCTTGCGCTTCAGGAAGAAGAGCGGCAACGCATCGCCCGCGAACTGCACGATTCGACGGCGCAGCACCTGGTGGCGGCAAACCTCGGACTGGCTGGTCTCGAGGCACAGGTCCGAGAGAACCCCGCAGGCCGCCAGTCCCTGACGGAGGTCGAGGGCCTGCTGACCGAGGCGTTGCGGGAGTTGCGCATCTTCACTTATCTGCTGCATCCGCCGAACCTGGCGCACGACGGCCTCCAGGCCACCTTGCGGGACTTCGCGGAGGGCTTTGCGGGGCGGACGGGCCTCGTCGCCCGGATCCGGGTTCCGGAGGAACTCGATGACCTGTCGCCGGAGCTCCAGCGGGCGATCCTGCGCGTGGTGCAGGAGGCGCTCACCAACGTGCATCGGCATGCCGATGCCTCGCATGTGTCGGTCACGGCCCGGATCCTGTCCGGACGGCTGGTGATCCGCATCCGCGACAACGGGCATGGGATAGGAGGCTCGGTCCGACCGGATGGACCGATCCGGCTCGGCGTCGGTGTGACAGGCATGCGGGCGCGCCTGGAGCAGTTCGGCGGCAGCCTGAAGATCCGGACGGGTCGGGGCGGCACCTGCGTCGTCGCGATGATTCCAATCACCTGGGTCGGACGAGCGCCGCAACGGGCCGGCCGCCTGCGAATGATGTGGCGGTCCGACCCGTCCGAGGCGGACGGCGAGATCTCTTCCTGAAGATTCAGGGTCTGCCTCCATCAGTTTCAGGGTATCGCACCAGTGAGGCAGATGACCGAGGGGTGTATCCTACCTCTGGACCTGGGCTTTCCGGAGCGTCTGACACCGGGTCGTGGAAGGAAGGTTCGCGATGACGCGCATCCTGATCGCCGACGATCACGACGTGGTCCGCTCCGGCGTGCGGACCATCCTGGAAGGGCACGAGGGTTGGGAGGTGGTCGGCGAGGCGCGGGACGGCAAGCAGGCCATCGACCAGGCCCTGGCCACCCGGCCCGGCATCGTCATCCTCGACTACGGCCTGCCGCTGGTGAACGGGGTCGAGGCGACCCGCCAGATCCGGGCGCGCGTGCCGGGCGTCGAGGTGCTGATCTTCACCATGCACGACACCGACAGCCTGATCCGCGATGTCCTGGAGGCCGGGGCCCGCGGCTTCCTGCTCAAGTCCGACGCCCGCCAGTTCCTGGTCTCGGCGGTGGAGTGCCTGGTCGCCCACAAGCCGTTCTTCACCGGCAAGGTGTCCGAGGCCCTGCTCGAGACCTACCTGTCCAAGGGGGCTGCGGACGCGTCGGCGCTGAGCTCGCGCGAAAAGGCCGTGGTGCAACTGATCGCCGAGGGCAAGACCAACAAGCAGATCGCCGACCTCCTCAGCATCGGCACCAAGACCGTCGAGACCCATCGCGCCCTGGCGCTGCGCAAGCTCAACCTCGACACGACGGCCGCACTCATCCGGTACGCGATCCGCAACGGGCTCGTGGAGGCCTGATCATGACCCTCGATCATGACACCCTCGGCATCGCGCGGTTCCAAGCCGGCGACGGATTCCGGTCCCTGATCGAGGACAAGGCAGGGATGACCCTCGTCGGCAGGAGGCAGCCATGAGACTGCCGACCAAACTTGCGTTGATCCGACCACCGGATCAGGCAGATCGCGGCTGCCTGGGCACGGATCTGCCTGCGCATGGAGCCTCCCGGCAGGCGGTGGCGAAAGGCGTGATCCGCATCGGCGTCGCCAGGGAGGTCGGTCCCCTCCTGCGCGAGTTCGAGGCGGATCCCAGCGAGGTGATCCGTCACGCCGGTGTCGATCCGAAGCTCTTCGAGGACGAGAACAACATCATTCCCTATGCGGCGCTGGGCCGCCTGCTCACGGCCTGTGTCGCACACACGCACTGTCCGCACTTCGGTCTTCTCGTCGGGCGGCGGGGAACGCTCTCGTCCCTCGGCCCGATCGGAGGCCTCCTGCAACACTCGCCGACGGTGGGCGAGGCCCTGTCGGCCCTTGTCAGACACCTGCATTTGCACGACCGTGGCGCCGCTCCCACGCTGTCGGTCGACGGGGACATGGTGGTCCTGGGCTATGCGATCTACGAGCCGGGTGTCGAGAGCCCCGAGCAGATCTCGGACTGCGCCATGGCGGTGGCGACGAATGTCCTGCGGACGCTGTGTGGACCGAACTGGGTGCCGGACGAGGTGCTGCTGCCGCGCCGCCTGCCGGCCGATCCGGGGACTTATCGGCGCGTCTTCCGGGCGCCCGTGCGCTTCGATCAGGATACCGCCGCCCTGGTCTTTCCGACCCGTTGGCTTGACCACCGGATCGCGGACGCGAACCCGATCTTCCGCCAGGTGTTCGAGGCCCATGTCCGGGAGCTCGAGGCCGCCGGGGCGGGCGACTGGAAGGAGAACCTGCGCCGCATGCTGCGAACCGAGATCCTGACGAACCGGTGCTCGGCCACGGCGGTTGCGGATCGCTTTGCCATTCATCGCCGCACCTTGAGCCGGCATCTGCAAGCCGAGGGTGCCGGCTTCCAGAGCCTCGTCGACGAGACGCGGTTCGAGATCGCGCGCCAGTTGTTGAGCCAGACCAGGATCCCGCTCAGCGAGATTGCGGCGGCCTTAGGGTACTCCGAGGCGAGCGCCTTCACGCGGGCCTTCCGGCGCTGGTCGGGGCAGTCCCCGGCGGCTTGGCGCATGGAACACAATCTGGCCCAACCTGTCCCTCCCGTTGCGCGATCCTGCGATCGGAAGAGGCGGCGGATCACTGAGGGGAAAGCCCGGGAATGGCCTTCATCGCTGCTCGGATTGACAGGTGCAAGGGCCGGCACTCCCTGACGGCAGGATGACCACTGTTCGTCGACACACGGAGCAGATTCCCTTCGCCCCTGAATAGGCATTGAGGAGAACAGCTCATGCGTTGCTCATCTGCTTTCGTTGCCCTGACCGCTGTCGCACCCGTGATCATTCCTGTGCACGCTGATGCTCAACCCCGTGATCGACAGGTTGGGCAGAGTGCTCCTCTTGTCCTGAGAGTGACACCGCGCAGTTCCTATCGTCAGGTCCCGTTGTATCTCGTCGGTTCAACCTACGAGCCGAGGAATGCCTTCGATCCGATCGGGCTTGCTCCACCGCTTGGCCCTTCGGCCAATATCATCACGATCATTCTGCCGGTATCGTCGGCGCGTTGCCGCATCACGCAAGTCAACGCCACTTTGTTCGCCAGTCCCGCCTGCTTAAGCCAGTGAAAATGCGCAGGCGAACGTTTGGTGATGCGCGGTCTACGCGAGTCATTCTCGTCGACCAGGACAGCATCGTTCAGAACTGGGCACTGATGCCGAGCACGGGTCCGTGCTGGAGCATGTCGAACTCGTAGCGCTGCCGGCCCTCGCCCTGGACATAGTCGACATAGAGCGCCCGATAGCCGATCACGCCCGAGAAGGTGATGCCCTGGTAGGTGCCGAGCTCGAAGCCGTAGGCGCCGATCGCCTGCCAGGAGAAATCGCTGCCAACGCCAAAGCCGCCGATGTCGCCGCGCAGGAGGAGCTCATGACCCGGCGCTACGGTGTAGCGCACCCGTGCGCCGATCACCGGATCGAGCCAGTCGACGGAACCGGAGCGGGCGAAGGCTCGAGCCCCTGCGACCTGGAGGTCGCCGATGTCGACCGTGCCCGCGATGGCGAACGACAGGTCCGCCTCCTGGTACCAGTAGCGGGCGCCACCGAGGATATCGAAAGCAACCGGGCCGGAGCGGGCGACCTCATAGGCGGCGCCGACCTCGGCGATGGCCATCTCGATGTCGAGCTTGAGCGAGGCGCCGAACGTTCCCGTGATGCCCGGCGCCAGGGCGCGGGTGCGGACATCGCCGCCCTCGAACCCAATCTTGCTCCAGACCAAATCGGTGAAGAGGGCAAGCGGGCCGTTGCGGGCCTCGAAGTCACCCATCAGCGCCACGAGCGTGTCGCTATGCTCGACGATGTCGATGAAGCTGGCATCGACCTTGACGGAGCGTCCGCGCACGGTCTGGGTGCCGTCCAAAGCGGTGAGCCAGCCATAGGGCACGAAGCGGAAGGTCCACCCCGGCACGGTGGGAGCCTCGATCACAGGCGGTGGAGCAGGAGCAGGAGCCCCTAAGTCTGCGGCGAGGGCGTTGCTTGCGCCTCCGACGAGGAGGCCCACCGGAATCAGGAGGCCACATGACAACCATTGTAGAAGGTAACGCATCGCTCCCTCTTTTGGATTGCTGATCCCGGGCTCCGCCAGCAGGCTTATAGCAGCCGAGGTTTCGGTCCAGGTCAAGGTATCGATCGTCAACCATGAGTAGAGCTCGGATGTCTGTCCTTGAATGCAGCTTTGCAGGTATGTCGATCAGAGCACGAAATACGTAAATCCTTCTATTACGGCCTATTGCGGCGGCTTGAGCGAAGTTTATGGGTGGCGTCGTTCGCACGAAAAGCTGGTGTCATTCCGGTTCACTTGGTTCCGATGCAGCACCGATGTCCACATTTGGTAAGCGAATGGCCCACTTGATCAAGCAGGGCGACCGGATCAGCCTATGATGTTTGCTGCGCACATGGCTGGGATCTGCGATGCCTCCGGGTCAGCCGGACGCGACGTGGGCAGCCTTCATTGCAGTTTCCCCGACCAGGATGTGTTCATCGACATCGGAGAGCACGGGTGGATCCGCAGCGCCTCGTGCATGTCGCAGCCATCGCACTTTGCGGAGAGGAGGCTTCCATGAGGACAGTTGCGATCATCACCGGAATCGGGCTTGTGACGTTCACAGGGATCGCGACCGTGCAGGCGCAGCCGAATCCCATTCAGGGCACGCCCAGCTCGCTCTTCCCCTATGCGGCTCCGAACGAGGTCCAGATCATCAACGGCGTGCCGTGCCGGACCGTTCTCGTCGAGGGCAGCAACATCCGCGTGCCTGTGGAGTGTGCCGGTCGGGTCGCGACGGGGACGTTCGAGCCGAGTTCCACGGGGAGCATCCGGGTCGAGGGCGGAGGTGGCCGTGTGATGGCGGGCCGACCTCTTTCGGGCACGCCTAATTCCCTTTTCCCTTACGCGGCTCCCCATGAAGTCCAGATCATCAATGGCGTGCCGTGCCGGACCGTCCTCGTCGAGGGCACCGAGGCCCGGGTTCCCGTGGAGTGCGCCCGATGATCGGCCATCATGGTCCTGACATGGGCACGCGCCGCGTGGCGATCCATCGTTGGTGACGATGGCTGATACCGTGATCGGCTGCGTATTCCGTTGACCTGAGGACGCTGGGTTACACAACCACAGCGTCCTCAGCACTTCACCAGCTCTCATGGAACATCTGTTGCCCGAGCAAACAGGCGAGACGCCGCCGTCCCTGGCGCTCTTCAGCGTGCCAAGCCGCGCGGGGCGACGTAATCGATCGGTCCGAATGGATTGCGCGATCCGACAAAAGGCCCGTTGGTGATCGGGTCGGGCAACACCCCCGTGCCAAAGCGCTCTCCATTTGGCGCGTATGGCGGGCTCAGAAGATAGGCCTGCGTTTGCCCATAGCCGCTGATGCCCCGATTGATGGATCCAACGGGAACCACCGGGCCCGGGTCCAGGAAGCTGCGGGGCGTCACCCGCAGGACCAGGGGACCGCCCTGTCCAAGGGTTTGGCGTCGGCGGCTCTGAGCCTCAGCGTCCTGGGGAATGGCCAAGGACGCGACGGCGGCAGTCATGACGATGATGGATGTGATGGATGTGTAACGCATCGGCAGTCCTCCTCAACACGAGCATGGTCTCGCGGGAGCCCCCGTTGCAGGCTTCTTCGTGGTAGTCGGTTGTCTCTGCTCATGCAGGTGTCAGCCGATTGCCACGCTTAAGATGGTACCTTGCCTGAAACCGTTGCACGGCAAACCCACGCTTGTTTCCGGCACGCCTGCGAGAACGCCATTGGTGCCGTCGGTTGCGAAAAGGGCCCCGTCCGGTCGCTTCCGAACGGGGCCGAGTTTTACGGGAGGCCTCAACAAAGGGATAAAGGAAAGAGCGGGAAGGACCTCCCGAAGCTGATCATGCCTGATTGGCAGAAGGCTGCTTGACCGATGAAGACAGCCTCTGGACGTCTTGGGACAAGCAGGGTTTCCAACGCGATTTTCGATCAGTTCCGCAGCGTGCTGGCAACCGCATTCCAGATCCCGTCCTTTGCCGTGACGAGCACTGGGCCGGCCAGCTCGGTCGGAGGCTGCGTCCGTTTTTCTCCAGCCGTCACGTGGACGGCCATCCAGATCTCGCCGTCGGTGTAGTAGGGATCTCCTTCCCCGTTGCGGCCGTTCAGCGTCGGGCCGATCCCGGAGACCTGGTAGCGCGTCGTGACCATCCCGGCCCGAACGAGATCATTGATCAGGCCATCGCGCTCGGCGCCGATATCCGGTGCGATGTGATGGGTGATCTGACCGGTGTACCGGCTCAGACCAACGCCGCGATCGAACGTCACCGATCCGAGCCAGACCGGTCGATCCTCATCACCGCTGTCCAGGACTTTCCGAGGGTGTGTGAAAACGCTGGCGGGTCACTCTTTGGAGCAACTTCATGTCTCATAAGCCCTTACAGACCGGGAATTCCTCGGTACAGAGGCGCGAACTTGTACGAATAATTCGTCTCAATCAGCTTGGTTCGAGTTTTCACACAGCCTCTTCCAGAACCGGACATGATGGCGCTGGTCGGCACTCGATCCAACGGGCTTCTCGAAAGCCAGGTCCTCCCGCCGCCCCTGATAGAAGAGGGGGCTCACCGGCGCATCGTGGTCGGGCCGGTGGAGAAGCACGCTGTCGATGATCCCGAGACTGCTTCGCAGCGTGATCGGGTCGGCCGGGAACCAACCGGCCGCGTGCATGGCGCGAACGACATCCTCGTGCGATCCGACAAGGCCGACATTGAGTGGACCACCAGGAATGCCCTGCTTCGTGTGCGTCACCATGGGCCGGCCTGCGAGCCCGCGCTGGTGCTCGTAGTGGGTCCACGCCGATGGCAGCGCCACGTAGGCCAGCAGGGCATAGCCGCTGAGCACGATGGCTGCGATGAACAAGCCCTTGCGGATCCGGGAGGCGACCTGGGTTGTTCCATGATGGGACCTGATCATCACACGTCCTCCGGGATGGACACTATCCTGACCTGGATCGCGAACGGAGCTTGATGGACCATGACAACCTCGTCCTCATTCGGGCTTCGCTTTCGGGAGCCGCCGGTTCCGTCGATGGCTCGCCCGCCAGGCCAAGGGAGACTGTCCGGACCAGCGCCGGAAGGCCCGCGTGAAGGCGCTCGGCTCCGAGAACCTCAGCATGATCGAGATCTGGTCTAGGGCGATGTCGGTGTTGGCCAGCAGGTCACGGGCGATCGCAAACCGGATCTCGTCGGCAACCTGCTGGAATGAGACGCCCTCGTGCGCCAAGTGCCGGCTCAAGGTGCGCGGGTGCTTCGAGAGCAGACGGGCGATCTCTCTCAAGGTACAAGGCCCCTTCAGCAGCTCGGTCCGGAGCACCCGGCGCAGATCCTCGCTGAGGTGGCTCGGATGGCTGTCGAACCGTCGCTCGGTTTCCACGCCGCGTTTTGAGGTCATCGCCGTCGGCCGAGATCGATGACAACCAAAGTGTCCCTCATTATAAGCCCCGTCCGGTTCCCATGCGGGCCGACTTGGCTTGCACCGCCATGAAATTTCCCATCATAGCCGCGTCATGCCCGTCTGCTTGATCGATCGTGACTCT
The DNA here is from genome assembly GCF_055792825.1 of Microvirga sp. GN3. NCBI lineage: Bacteria > Pseudomonadati > Pseudomonadota > Alphaproteobacteria > Hyphomicrobiales > Methylobacteriaceae > Microvirga > Microvirga sp. GN3. The sequence continues at coordinate 4,619 of NZ_JBVVAK010000113.1, read as the reverse complement.
CCGTTGACAGATCAGGACAATCGGCTGCGACGGCCGCACTTCGCGAACGTGGGCTTCAGGGGTTCGGGATCCTGACAAGCGAGGCTTGCCATGGGGCGCCCTCAACATCGGTCCACCGAAGGGTGGGAAGGTTTCACATCCCATCTCACCTTGATCCTTGAGCCGGCACCTAAGCTCCGGCCGTCGGATGGCTCCATCGGTCATCCGGTGTCCCGATCTGCCAAGCACACGTCGTGAACGGTCAAGCGGGAGAGTGGGCGGATCAGCGCGCGTCATTGAAGGGCGTCCTCGGCCGCAACGTCCGTCCCTGTCGTGCGGGCTGTGCGGTCGGAACAAGGGATGCAAGGGGAGAAGCAATGCCCATTCACACCGGTCACCGGAGCGCACCGGACAGTAAGATCCTCAGGCTCCTCGAAAGCGAAAGGAGGGTCTTGGGCCAGGTCGCCGCAGGCGTTCCGATCGCGAAGGTTCTCGAAGAGCTGGTGCTCGCGGTCGAGACCGAAGCCAACGGCGAACTGCTCGGGTCCATACTCCTGCTCGACAAGCAGGGCCGGCACCTATTGCACGGCGCTGCCCCCAACCTGCCGGCCGCCTACAATGACGCGATCCACGGCGTGGAGATCGGCGAGGGCGTCGGGTCGTGCGGGACTGCCGCGCACCGTGGGGAGGCGGTCTTCGTGACCGATATCGCGGCCGACCCGCTGTGGGGTGCGGTTGCGGAGCTGCCGCTGGCCCACGGCTTGCGCGCGTGCTGGTCGATCCCGATCAGGGGAGCGGACGGACGGCTCCTCGGGACCTTCGGCAACTACTACCGCGAGCCGCGGAGCCCAACGGTCGACGATCTCGAGGTGATCGCCCATGTCACCCATACGGCCGCGCTCGTCATCGAGCGCCATCTGTCCGATCAGGCCCTGCGCGAGAGCGAACGGCGGTTCCGTACGCTCGTCGAGCTCAGCCCGCAGGTGGTCTGGTTCTGCGGGGCCGACGGTCAGGTGACCTACTGCAATCCGTTCTGGCACGCGTTCTCGGGTCTCTCGCTTCAGCAGACGCGCAACGGCGGCTGGGCAAACGTCATCCATCCGGATCACCGCGATGGCATCGTCACCCGATGGCATCGTGCGCTTGCCTCGCTCACCGCATTCGAGGTTGAGATTCCATTCCGGTGGTTCGGCGACGGGGCCTACCGCTGGTTCGTCGTCCGTGCGAGCCCCGTCTATGACGCGAATGGCGAGGTCGTCCAGTGGGTCGGCATCGCCCTCGACATTCACGAGCGCAAGCAGGCCGAGGAAGCACGGGAGCTGCTGACCCGTGAGCTGTCCCACCGCATCAAGAACGTCTTCACGGTCGTCGGGGGCCTGGCATCATTGACGGCCCGCCGGCATCCGGCCGCCACGCCGTTCGCCAAGGAGTTCCAACAGCGCATCAACGCTCTCGCAAGTGCGCATGATCATGCCGGTCCTCAAGGCCTCGCTGGATCCAGCGGCCATACGTTCCAGGCTCTCGTGGCCAAACTGCTGACGCCCTATGCCAGCAGTCTCCCTGACCGATTTGACATCTCCGGGGACGATGCGCTGATCGGAGGCAATGCCGCCACGGCTCTTGCCCTCATCATCCACGAGCAAGCCACCAATGCCGTGAAGTATGGCGCCCTTTCGACCGACATCGGCCGCATCCGGATCGAGGGCCGGCGATCGGAAGGCAGCTACCGGATCACGTGGAGTGAGAGTGGCGGCCCGACGGTTGCCGGTCCGCCACAGCGGCTGGGATTCGGCAGCGTGATGGCGGTCCGGAGCTCGACCGAACAGCTCGGTGGCGGGATCGACCATGAATGGGCGCCTGAGGGGCTGGTCATCCGACTGATGGTGCCGCTCGAAAATCTTGTGCGGTGCTCGTGCATGGCAGACGCGATCGCGGTGGGGAAATCCTCGAGCTCCGCGCTGTCACACCGCTTCCAAGCCCTCCAACATCGAGCGCGCTGGAGGAGGAGACTACGCCACAATCCGCGCAGGGTTCGGAATTCCACGCCTTTCCATGGCTCCCGGGGGCCGCGCGTCGGTATCGCGGCCCCATATCGGCCGCTTGCGACATGGATCTATCGCGGCGACCCATCAAAGCGAAGGCGTTCTCGGCGCAGAATACATGGCTGTGAAGGTGGGCGATTCACTGCCGGCCCTCCGCCGTCACGTTCAGGTACGCAATGGTCCCCTTCAGGCGTGGCGAGACGCTGGTCCAGCAGAAGTCGGGAGGGCGCTCGACCAGATCGGCCGGCGAGACGTAGCCGAGTTGGCGGTTCAGACCGATCTCCTCGAATCCGTGAAACAGCACATTGGCCTTCTTCAGGCGGGATTCTCTCCTGACGTTTCAGGGTCTGCCCCCGGCAGTTTCAGGGTTTTGCCCAGGTGGTTCTGGCGGCCGGGAGGTATATCCTGCCTTGGGATTTGGACTCATGGCCGGCGGCAGTCCAGGACGGGGCTGGCATCCTCATTCGGGAGTTATCTCGATGCAGCGTTATCTGTGGCTCGTTACCCTCGGTTCGTTGATCACCGCAGGTCCCGCTCTGGCGCAGGACAGGGATCGGCCGTTCACGCCCTCCGGGGAAATCCAAATCCCGTCCGGAGCGGCGATTGATCGGATGCTCGACAGCAATACCGTGCCACCACCGGACAAGGAATTCTCGCCCAATGATGCGAAGGCGATCCAGCAGATGGACCAACGCGCCAAGCGGATCGACCGCGACGTCATGAAGGGCATCTGCACGGATTGCTGAGCACCGGCGATCTGACGGAGCTGGGCTCATGAGAGTGCTGAACCGCCTCCTGCAACGCCTCGTGATCCTAGGGCTGGGCATTTTCTCTGTCTGGCTGATCGTCTTCGTGGTCTTCGACACGGCGGACCGAAGGCTGCCGTGGATTCTGGCGGTGGGGCTCACTTACGCAATCTCTGCCTATGTCATCCTCCCGCGGATCATTCGCATGGGCCTCAAGCTTCTCCACCGGAAACGGGTGCCCAGCTTCACGACAACAGGCGATGGATTGCCGGGTGATCCCGTCAACGTGGCGCTCGTGGGAACGCTCCCGCAGCTTCGCGCGGCCTTCGCGGCTCTTGGCTGGTCAGAGGCCGACCGGCTCGGCCTGGCCAGTTCCTGGGGCATGATCCGGGCCTTCGTGTTCAACTCGCCCTATCCGACCGCCCCGTTCAGCACGCTCTATCTGTTCGGCCGCGGCCAAGACGTCGGGTTCCAGAAGGCAATCGACAACAGCCCTCGGAAGCGCCATCACATAAGGTTTTGGTCCCTGAGCCTGGTGCGGGCCGAGGAGACCTGGGCAGGGGGATCCGCCAGCTTCTGGCTGAACACCGACCGACCACCGGACGACGAGCGCGCTCTCTGGGTCGGGGCGGGCACGAGAGACACAGGCCTGTCCTTGACCCGCCTCACATTTCAGATCACCCATGCCACGGATTCGGACACGAATGTCGAGCGTGACTTCATCATCGCTGAGCTGGAGAACATCGGGTCCATCGAGGCGGTGAAGGTGTACCAGGCCGGCCAATGCCTCGCCACGGAACGCGTCAACCACTACACGACCGACGGACGAGTGACGTTGGCGAGCCTTGTGGTCCAGGCCAATTGACACGGCTCGCGCTGCTTCGAAAAGGTGGTTCGTGAAGACTACGTTCGGACTCGGGCGTTGATGATCTCCGCCAACCCACGGCAGCCAGCGTCCGAGAGCTCCGGCGGATTACCGCCGCATGACAACTGTGCTCGTCTCCCCTGACAGAGGATTCTGCCAGGCGTCGTGGCGGCCCCGGCCGATCTGGGCTTGCACGACACAGAATTGCTCCATCGAGTTATGCGCCAGCGTTTTTACACAACCCAGACCCCGAGCGGACTTTCCTCTGCTCTGGGTCGCCATTTGTGCCCAACCATACGGCTCTGTCGCAACTCTTTCTTTCCTATCACAGGCTATGGCTTGCGCTGGTGAGAGAGGGTGACCCGAGATGTTCAAGGGCAGGCAATTTGATCGATCGGTCATCCTGCTGTGCGTGCGGTGGTATCTCGCTTACAATCTCAGCCTCCGAAATCTCGAGGAGATGATGGCTGAGCGCGGCATCTCCGTGGATCATGCTACGGTCGGTCGCTGGGTGGTCCGGTACTCACCTGAGCTTCTCGAGCGGTTCAATCGGCGCAAGCGACCCGTCAGCCGCAAATGGCATGTGGATGAGACGTATATCAAGGTGCGCGGGCGATGGATGTATCTCTACCGGGCCGTCGACAGCCATGGCGACACGGTGGAGTTCTGGTTCAGCGAGCGGCGCAATTTGGCTGCCGCCAAACGGTTTCTGAGCAAGGCACTCAAGCGGCATGGCCGGCCTGAGCGGATCGTGATTGACGGCAGTCAGACCAACCGGGAGGCGATCCTGTCCTGTGACGCGATCAGCCGGCTCCAGGACAGATCGGGGTGCAAGCTGAAGCTGATCAGGATCAGGCAGAGTCAATATCTCACGGATGTTTTCGACAAGCTCTTTTTGTCAGATCGTGCTATTTTCCTCGTGCACGGGTGACCACGTGGCCAAGAGCGGGTGCAGGGATGCAAGCCCGTCACGTCGCCTTCGATAAG
>NZ_JBVVAK010000112.1:0-26808 GCF_055792825.1 Microvirga sp. GN3 | reverse complement strand
CGCAGATCCAGCGAGTAGGACTTGGTCATCGCTCATCTCCTGCAAAGAGAGCCGAGATGAGTGAATCACGAAGCCGCTACGCCGCATAGCCCCAACGACTCCGTCAGAACTGCCGTTGCTCTAGCCTGGCCCTGATGGGCGAATCCGGAGCGGAAAGAGCACGCTCTTGCAACTGACCGCCAGGCTCGACGCCGATAGCGGTGAGATCCGGCTCCGTGCAATCCCTTGCGTCTACCAATATCGCCACGCCGCATCGTATCAGTGATTAGGGGCTGCCTGACTCACGATCAAACCCCAGTCGAACTCTTCCGTAGCGCGATCATGAAGCTCAGCGTATCTTATCGGCTTGATCCAGGTTCCTGCGAGGGACGATCACCATGACCGAGGATCGAGCCGATCGGCAGTACGAGTTTTACCCCCAGCAGTACACTCGCTTTGGAAGCGATATCTTTGCCGAGATCCGGCGCGAGGTCTATGGAGAGGACCTAGGTCAACTGGGGTGGCGGACCCTTGACGAACAGGCCCAAATCGCTGAGCTGTTCAGTCGTTCCAGCCCCTGCCACGCCCTTGATGTCGCCTGCGGATCTGGCGGGCCCTCGCTCGCACTTGTCGCCTCGACCGGCTGCACATTGACCGGCATTGACATCGAGGCCTCCGCCATTGCACAAGCGCAGCGTCTCGCATCAGAGCGCGGCCTCTCTGAAAAAACCCGCTTCCTCACACTCGATTGTCGGAACTCACTGCCCTTCGAGAATGGCTCGTTTGATGTGGTAGTCTGCATTGATGCAGTGCTTCATCTTGGGGATCGGTTCGCGATCCTAGCCGATTGGGCGCGATTGCTGCAGCCTGGTGGCCTGTTACTCTTCACCGATGCCGCCGTTCTGACGGGAGCCGTCTCCATGGACGAACTCGAAATTCGGGCGTCCCAAGGCGACTTTTTGCTTGTGCCACCAGGCCTGAATGAAACCGCAGTGGCCGCGGCCGGTCTCGTACTGCAACGCTGTGATGATCGAACTCGAGCCACCGCGGATCTTGCGACCCGGCTGCATGCGGCGCGGGAAAGGCGCTCCTCCGAGTTGGCAAAGGTGGAGGGCTTAGAATGGTTCTCGCAACGCCAGAGTTTCCTCGCGGTGACGGCTAAGTTGGCATCCAGCGGCCGATTATCGCGATTTTTCTACATAGCCGGAAAGCCTGCCATCGCACAGGTGTGAACTGTCCTCGACCAACCTCCAAATGGCATTATCACATCAACCAAGTAAAGATCAGCTTATCCGCGTTCCTTGCCTGTCTAAGAGCGCCTAACAAAACCGGAGTGAGTGCGTTGGCTTGGCATGGCCAAGCCTCTTGTTTCCAATGCTCTTTGGGCAGTGATTGAGCCGCTCCTTCCCCCTGAGCCGACCAAGCCCAGAGGTGGCCGGCCGCGGGTCGATGACCGGGCGGCGCTGGATGGTATCGTCTTTATTCTGCGCTCTGGCATCCCGTGGGAGATGCTGCCGGCCGAGATCGGCTGCTCAGGCATGACGTGCTGGCGGCGGCGCGACTGGCAGGCGGCCGGTATGTGGGCGCGCTTGCATCGCACCCTGCTGGAGCGCCTGGCGGATGCCGACCAGCTCGATTGGAGCCGGGCTTCGCTCGACTCCTCTGCCATTGCGGCCAAAAAGGGGGCACCGCGACCGGTCCGAACCCGACGGATCGCGGCAAGCCGGGCACGAAGCGCCATGTTATGGTCGACCGGACGGGTACACCGCTTGGCCTGAGCCTGAGCGGGGCTAATCGCCACGATAGCCTCATGCTCGCGCCAACCGTTGATGCCGTGCCGCCAGTGCGCCGTGGACGCGGTCGCCCGAGGCGTAGGCCGGACAAACTGCATGCCGACAAGGCTTACGACCATCGCCGCTGCCGAAGCGAATGTCGCCGGTGGTCTTGCTTCGAAAAACTGGAGAGCCTTTCATGAAGCAGGAGGATCTCCATGCCCCACACACGCTTTACGAAAGAGTTTCGGGATGAGCGCACCGGATCGCGGTAAATCCCCTTGGCTTTGATGCGCTTGCCGCGGCGGCGCTCGATGGTGTCATCCACGCCGAGGATCACCGGACCGGCCGGTGCGAAGGCATGGATCAGTAGGCCCAGCAACAGCCGGGCGGCTTCGCGTGTGCTCCACCGGGCGCGATTGAGCACGCGATGAAAGTTGACGAAGTGGCGCTCACGGCTGAGGCCGGTGATGCGCAGGAGGCTGGTCACGGTACGCTTGCCGGGCGCCAGAAGAGCCCCGGCGAGCAGGATTTCGGCATGGCGCCAGGTCCGGTGGCGAAAGAGTGGGGCAAAGGCTACAATGATCGCGGCGAAGCGGGCGGGCAGGTGCAGCATGGCGGCGTCTCTTGGCGGAAACGCTGCCAGTCTACCGCATCGTTCGCTTCGCCGCCCTTCGCTGCCAAATACCCATCAGAAATGGCCAAACTCGAGCTTAGTAGAGGCCGTTTTCCGCTGTTCTCAGCTATTCCGCGACGGGTCTAAGCTATTGAAAATGCGTGGCCCGCTCTGGACCTAAACACCGGCAAGAGCAAGTAAAAGCGTTAAGTTGACGGTGCCATGGAAGCTGTGGCCTTCGGTTGTTGCGCTGCCGGTCGGGTACCGTATCGAAATGGGCGGGAACATCGAGGAGTCGCAAAAGGCCAATGTCGCACTCGTCCAGGTCTTCCCGCTGATGATCGCGGCGATGTTGATCGTCATCATCCTGCAGGTTCGCAGTCTGTCGACGATGACGATGGTCATGTTGACGGCGCCGCTTGGCCTCGCCGGCGTGGTGCCGACATTGCTCCTGTTCAATCAACCGTTCGGCTTCAACGCGATTCTCGGCTTGATCGGGTTGGCAGGTATCCTGATGCGCAACACGCTGATCCTGACGGAGCAGATCAAGGAGAACCAGGCGGCTGGTCTCGATGACTATCACGCCGTCATCGAAGCGACCGTGCAGAGGACACGTCCTGTCATCCTGACAGCGCTCGCAGCCGTTCTCGCCTTCATACCCCTGACGCATTCGGTGTTCTGGGGATCGATGGCCTATACGCTGATTGGCGGCACGGCTGCGGGCATGGCAATGATCCTGCTCTTCCTTCCGGCGCTGTACGCAGTGTGGTTCCGGATCAAGACTCCAAAGCAAGGGAGCCACCGCGAAACGATTGTGGATGAGTCGCGATTTACCAGGGCCATGGCCGCCGAATAGGACACCTGCTGTGCAAGGGAGACGGCACAATCATATCGGCCATGCCTGCTAGAAAAACGTTGTGCCGAACCATGGCCGCCTTCATGCCGGACCCACAAACCTTATTTATCGTCGTGGCGCCAATTGCGTCCGAGAGACCCGCGCCACACGCTGCCTGCCGACTGTTAATCCCTGTCAGCTTGCCGGATTGCGCGCGGTGACGATCCACACCGCGCCGTTGATCATCACCGACCGCTCACCGGGGCAGCCCGCGAAGACGGCACGAACCGCAGCCGAGGCGCGGGCGCGGATATCGTCGGGCTGATCAGCGAGAGCGCGCGACAGCGGCCCGACCTCGAGTGTCATCTCCACCGCATCGTCAAGCGCCGCGTCCCGCGTCCCTCCCTTGCCGAACGAGATGGAGGCATCGAACGGCGCGATAGCGATATCGGTGAAGCCAGCCGCCGTCAGGATACGCGCCACCCGCCCCTGGTCGCCAAACGAGAAGGGGCCGGGCGCTTCGGGATTGGACGGCGTCATCGGCGGGACGATGTCCTTGACCGCGCCCATCGGCAAGCGCACCCAATCGTTCTCGGCCATGCCGCGCCAGCAGACGAAAGCGACCCGCGCGCCCGGCTTGAGCGCACGGCGCATATGAACGAACGCCGCCGTAGGATCGTCAAAGAACATCACTCCAAAACGCGAGAACAAGATGTCGAACGCGCCCTCGGGCAACTCGGTGCTGCTGGCGTCGGCCACCTGAAACAGGACTGGCGTATCCTGCGGCGTTCGGGCGCGCGCTCTGCCGATCAGCGGTTCGGATATGTCCACGCCTAGCACATGGCCCCCCGCGCCGACGCGGGCGGCCAGATCCAGACTAGTCGCCCCCGCGCCGCAGCCGACGTCCAGCACGCGTTCGCCCGTGCCGGGCGCGGCGGCTTTGATCGCGGCCTGGCCGAACGGCGCCATCATGGCATCGAGCCGGGCCTGGTAGGTGACCCAGCGCTCCCCGCTTTGGCCATTCCAGTCGGCGATCTGATCGGCATTTTGCTCTGCCATGCCATATCCTTGTTCTGATCCGTTCTTAACTAGGCTATCCGCCCGCGTGGTCGTTGCCACCGTGCGCGGCGATGAACATGGCGACGGCCGATCGGCAATAGGATTCGATTTCGTTGTCGTCCTCTGCTCTCGCCTCATCGAAGCGTGCGATCATCAGGAGATCGGATCCTTTGAGAAGCGCGGCAAACAAGCGAGCGGACCGGAGAGGATCAGGCACGTTCAGAACCGCCTTCGCGTGCAACTGACGCAACAGGGCCTCGATTTGGGCGATGACATGGGCGGGGCCGGCTTCGTAATGGAGCTTGCTTAACGACTTTTGATTCGTCTTGTCGGCCATGATCATGGCTTCGACACTGCGGACGTCCCGGCTCAACAGCGTGCGAAGCAGGGATGATCCCACCGCCATGAGCTGATCTTCGGCCGAACCGTCGACGCCTTCAAGAAGGGCCTGTGGTGCAAACTGATGGCAGCGGGCCGCGATGGCCGCGCTGAACAGCGCCTCCTTGTTCTCGAAGTGCCGATAGATGCTGAGCTTGGATATCTTCGCTCGCTGGGCGACCTTGTCCAATGTCGTCGCTTGAAAACCCAATTCCACAAAGAGTTCGCACGCGGCGTCGACTATCGTTTGGCCAAGCGCCTCGTTGGCGGGCCGGCCGCGCCGGCCCTGGCTAATTTCGGTCACGACAATTACAGTCCCTGACAGTATCCTAATTCTTTAATTACGATACCACACAGTGTCTAAAATGTGCAAGCCAGGCCCAGCCCAACCACAACACGGAGCCCATCACCATGGATGACGTCATCATCATCGGCGGCAGTTTTGCCGGTCTCGCCGGCGCCCTGCAGCTCGGCCGTGCCCGCCGCAAGGTCACCGTTCTCGATACCGGCCTGCCGCGCAATCGCTTCGCCGGCCACTCGCATGGTCTGCTCGGCCACGATCACAAGCCACCGCTGGACATCCTGGCCGAGGCGCGGCAGCAGCTGGCGCGCTATCCCACGGTCAAGCTGGTCAATGCCCGGGCCGACAGCATCTCCGGCACCATCGACGATTTCTCCGTCCTCACGGGTGATGGCGAAAGCCTTGTGGCGCGTCGCCTGATCCTGAGCTATGGCGTCACCGACCAGATGCCTGATGTTCCGGGCTTTGCCGAAGGCTGGGGCACGTCCATCGTGCCCTGCCCCTATTGCGACGGCTTTGAAGTCGCCGGCCAGCATTGGGGCCTCGTCTGGTCCGGCCCGCAGTCGCACAATCAGGTCAGGCTGTTCCACGATAGGACCGACAGGTTGATGGTCTTCGCCGATGGTCACGACATTCCGCCCGATATCCGGGCCGATCTGGCGCGCCGCAACATACCTGTCGTCGATGGCCGGATCACCGGGATCGCCCATCACGGGGGCCATAGCGCCACCGTCAAGCTCGATAGCGGCCCCAATGTCGCGGTCGATATCCTGTTCGCGCATCCGCGCAACAAGCCGTCCGCAAGCCTGCATGAACCACTTGGCCTCGCCACGGTCGATACGCCCGTCGGCATCGCCCTCAAGGTCGACGAGCGCCGCGAAACCAGCATGCCCGGCATCTACGCCGCCGGCGACCTCGCCAACCCCCTTACGCCGCCATCGGTCACCCTGGCATCATCGCACGGCGCGATGGCGGGTATCTTCGCCCAGCAGTCGATGCTGGTTTGAGAGCAGAATTTGCGTTCTCCGGTCCCAATTAGCCAACCCGAGCGGCGGCGCTCCAATTTAAAGCAAGAAGGGAAGTGATCCTCATGAATACGACCAGTCCTGGCGTCGCCCTGGTGACCGGCGCATCCTCCGGCATCGGTCTCGCCACCGCCAGAGCCTTGCGGAATGCCGGCTTTCGGGTGTTCGGAACCAGCCGCCGCGCCGCGTCGGAGAGATCCGACGGTATTACTATGCTGACCTGTGACGTTACCGACGATGAGTCCGTGGCGAAAGTCGTCGAGCGGGTCCTTGCCGAGGCCGGACGCATCGATCTGCTCGTCAACAATGCCGGGATGGGCCTGCTCGGCGCCGCGGAGGAGTCCTCGACGGTCCAGGCGCAGGCGCTGTTCGACGTGAATGTCTTCGGCGTTCTGCGCACGACCAGGGCGGTGCTGCCGGCCATGCGCCATCAGGGGAAAGGTAGAATCGTCAATGTGAGTTCGGTGCTGGGCTTGATCCCGGCTCCTTATTCCGCCGTTTATGCGTCGACCAAGCATGCCATCGAAGGCTATTCCGAATCGCTTGACCACGAATTTCGCACCTTTGGCATTCGCGTTGTGTTGGTCGAGCCCGCCTATACAAGGACAGCATTTGAAGAAAACCTCGCCAAGCCAGACCTTTTGCTTGACATCTATGACTCCGCGCGCGCCGGCATGAATGTGATCATGAGGAAAGCGATAGAAACCGGCGACGCCCCGGAAGTCGTCGCCAGGACGATTGTCGAAGCCGCGACCACGTTCGTTCCGAAGAGGCGCTACGCGGCGGGAAAAATGGCGCGATGGGTCAGTCTCCTGCGCCGTTTCGTCCCCGAATCGGCGTTTGACAAGAGTTTGCGGAAGCAAAACGGATTGCCGGTCTGACGATGGTGAACATTCCGCACATCGGGGCCCCCAATGCGGTCGCGGAACGGATCGCGGCATGGGCCGAGTAGCGGATCGCTCGCCCAGGCCGAAGTCAGTACCGTCTCCAAAGTCAGCCTACTCCGTAGCTTTCGCAAAAAGCCAACAAAAGTTGGAATTTTACGCCTGAGTTTTGCATCGCGCATTTCTGCGCCGCTACTCACGCGGCGATTTTGCCGAAATCAATCCGGCTGTCCAGATCGAGGTCGAACCGGCCGTAGGGATTAACGTGAGCGTAGATCAGCGGTGTGAGGCCGCGATAATCTTCCGGTGCCATACGGCAATGCCAGGCTGGTTCGGCAAGCACCGTTTGCAGCATGCGCGTGTTCACATAAACGAGTGAGGCTTGCAGAAGATGCAATGCCAGCGCCGAGACTTCTTGCTCATCGATGCGGTTGGTCGCCATTTCTCCGCCCTTGCCGAAGAAGACAAAGCCGTTGGCGCTGTTCCAGTTTTCAACGACATTGAGGCCTTCATGAATTTTGCGGCGGAATGCCTCCTGCCGCAGATAACGGCACAGAAAGATCGTCTTGACCGCACGGCCGAGTTCGCTGAGCGCCTTGTAGGTTGGGTGCATGACTTCCGCGCACGCGAAGCGGCGCAGGATTGCCTCTGGATCGGCGGTGCGCGTCTGCATGGCAGCGGCATATTTGACCATCTCGTCATATTGCTGCTCGATCTCCTCCCAGTTGATCGGATTGGAAAGGATCGGAATCAGGCTCGGCAATCTTGCCCGGAAACCCGCATCCGGTAATGCCAGCTTCTGCCGGGCAATTGCCTTTAGGCGCGGGGCGAGTTCAAAGCCCAGCAACCGGCAGAAGGCAAAGCCGACGGTGCTTTGTCCGTGGCTATCGACGTATTGACGCTGGATTTCCAGATCGGTGCAATGGCGCAAAACGCCTTCGATCATCGAGGCGACTTCGGAGGAAGAACACCGTTTGAGCTGAGAATAGACGCAGGTAGCACGCTTTTCGACATGCCAATAGATCATGACGCCGCGCCCGCCGTAGCGGGCATGCCATTCGGTCATCAGGTTGCGGTCCCAAGCCCCGAACTTCGTGGAATCAGAAGCGCAGGCCGTTCCAGCGTCACCCCAGACCGCCGCGTTGCGAATTGCAAGCGTGGCGTTGGCAACGCGAGCGCAGGCTTGCCGCAAAGCAGCCGCGTGAATGAAGCGGCGATGCACATGCAGAAGTTCCTCATAGCTGGCATCGGTGGTGGCACCTGCTACCCGCTTAAGACCGGCGTTGGTGCCGAGCCCATAAAGACAAAGCAACAGTCGCTGATCCAATGTTGCCTTGGGTAGCGTGACACGGGAGGCCGATGTTTCGAACGCATCGAGAAGCCCGGTGTCGAGGGCTGCTTCCTTCAAAACATCAAGAAGGCCAGTCATCGGCCAACGCTGACCAATCTCCGATTTATTGATCCGGCTTGGGTGATCTTGAACTACGCGGCATAGCGGAAAGATGGATGCCCAAAGTAGCTCCGGATCCGGTCGGGCAACTTGGCGAGCCGGCGCATGTGGCTGATGACGGCGCGCCTGAGGTCGTGCTTACTGCGGGCCGGCGGTTTCCGCGTCACGGCGTGCTTCAGGTCAGCGTTCAGTCCCTCGTCCGGGTTCAACTCAGGGCTATAGGATGGCAGGTAGAAGACTTCGATCTGCTCCGTGCGCTCGGCCAACCAGCCCCGCACCGCCCGGGCCCGATGGACGGGCAAGTTGTCCCAGATCAGAAACACTTTGCCATTGGCATCCTGGATCAGCCGTCCGAGAAAGCGGATCAGGCTCGGGGCCTTGACGGCACCATTGAGCACCATCCAGCGCAACTCGCCCTTGTTGGTCACAGCCGAGATCAGGCCCAGTCCCGCGCGCCTATGACAGGGGCGCACCACCGGCGTCCGGCCGCGTGGGGCAAAGCTGCGACCGCGCACATCGTCCGAGCGCAGGCCGGTCTCGTCCCCCCAGAAGATCGTGCCCTTCTCGGCTCTGGCTTGCGCCACGACGGCCGGGTAGTCCTGCCGCAGCCAGCGCCGGACGGCCTTCGGCGACTGCTCATAGGCCCGTCGGAGCGGTGTCTCGGCCGTGAAGCCCCAGCGCGCCAGATCGGTGCCGATGGTGCGCACTGCTAGCCGGACCCCACAGTGTCGCTCGATCAGCATCCGCACCGCCGCCCGGCCCCACAGGGCGAAGGGCAGACCGAGTTGGTCGGGCGTGTGCCGGCTGATCTCAGCGCGGATCTGCGCTTCCTGCCGAGGCTCGAGAAACCGCCCCGTGCCAGGAGCCGGGCCCCGCGGCCGGCTGGCCAATCCGGCTGGGCCCTGCTCGGCAAAGCGGCGGCAGATATCGAAGACGCCGGTGCGGGTCAGGCCGACCTGGGCCGCGATGGCCTCATAAGTCAGGCCGCTCTCGCGCAGTCCGATCACCTGCCGCCGACGCTCTTCTTGCGCTGCTGCCGGCAGCTTGCGCATGTCCACATGCTTCATCCCGCCCACCTGGGTCGACGGGCTTCGAATTTCAAGATCACTCAAGCCGCATCAGTAACAGTTTAGACTTGCATTCATTGGTTATTAACCAAGCTCCTCACCATGACCACGTGTGGGTATCGATGAAGGTCAGGTATTGACCTAGAGTGTCGGTGGAGCTGGGTTGCGCCAACGATATCCCTTGCCCCTCCGATCCATGAAACACATTCTCTCTGCGCAACAGCGCTTGAGAACTTCATCGGGCGCTTGACAGGCAGAAGCGCTGGCCAGACATTCGCTCGATGGCCCAGCCCGGCTTTAACATATGGCACCTCTATGAAGATCGACATTGACCAGCTGACTGAGGCCGAGCTGATCGATCTCAACCACCGCATCGTCGAGCGCCTGCGCTTTCTCGACCAGATGCGAGCTCACGTGGAGATGCTGGAGTTCAAGATTGGTGACCGGGTCAGCTTCCAGCCTCCCGGCCAGGGTCCACTTGAGGGCATGCTGACGCGCTACAATAAGAAGACGGTATCGGTGATCACCGACACCGGGCAGAGGTGGAATGTCTCCCCCACCCTCCTTAGCAGGGTCAAGCCAACCAAGGGAACCAACACGGCTGGATCCAACGTGGTCCTGCTGAATAAGCGCTAACGCGATTATTGCCTCGGGCGTGGTTGGACGAAGAAACGTTCGGCCGGCTTCATAACCGAGCGCCTTCGCTATGCCAGGATCGGCGCGGCTGTTCCAAAGGACGAAGAACGGTCCACGACCTGGTCTCACAGCCGGCGTAGTGCGGCGCACCTGTCCGTCCAATCTTCACCTGTGTGATCGCCTATTGAAAGTTCTCAACACAAACGAAAAAGCCCCGGAGTGCTCCGGGGCTTTCAGTGGGATGGTGAGAGCAGGACTTAGAAGTCCATGCCGCCCATGCCGCCGCCCATGCCACCACCCGGCATCGCCGGAGCGGATTCCTTCTTCGGAGCCTCAGCGACCATGGCTTCGGTGGTGACGAGCAGACCGGCGACCGACGCGGCGTCCTGAAGGGCCGTGCGCACGACCTTCGCCGGGTCGACGATGCCGGCCTGAACCAGGTCGACGAACTCCTCGGCCTGCGCATCAAACCCGAAGGTCTCGGATTGTGCATTGTCGGTGATCTTGCCGACCACGATCGAGCCTTCGACGCCAGCATTCTCGGCGATCTGGCGGATCGGAGCCTCAAGGGCACGCAGCACGATGTTGATGCCGGCCTTCACGTCCGGGTTGTCGCTTTTCAGCTTGGCGACCGCCGCCTTGGCGCGCAGCAGAGCGGTGCCGCCGCCGGGAACGATGCCTTCCTCGACCGCCGCCTTGGTGGCATGCAGCGCGTCGTCGACACGGTCCTTCTTCTCCTTGACTTCGATCTCGGTCGCGCCGCCGACGCGGATCACCGCGACGCCGCCGGCGAGCTTGGCGAGGCGCTCCTGGAGCTTCTCACGGTCGTAGTCCGAGGTGGTCTCCTCGATCTGCGCCTTGATCTGACCGACGCGGGCCTCGATGTCGGCCTTCTGGCCAGCGCCGTCGATGATCGTGGTGTTCTCCTTCTCAACCCGCACGGTCTTGGCGCGACCCAGCATATCGAGGGTGACGTTCTCGAGCTTGATGCCGAGGTCCTCCGAGATGGTCTGGCCGGCGGTCAGGATCGCAATGTCCTCGAGCATGGCCTTGCGGCGATCACCGAAGCCGGGCGCCTTCACGGCAGCGATCTTGAGGCCGCCCCGCAGCTTGTTCACGACCAGCGTTGCCAGAGCCTCACCCTCGATGTCCTCCGCCACAATCAGCAGCGGCTTGCTGGTCTGCACCACCGCCTCGAGGATCGGCAGCAGCGCCTGCAGCGAGGAGAGCTTCTTCTCGTGGATGAGGATGTAGGGATCCTCGAGCTCCGCGATCATCTTCTCGGCGTTGGTGATGAAGTACGGTGAGAGATAGCCGCGGTCGAACTGCATGCCCTCGACCACATCCAGTTCCGTGGCCGCGGTCTTGGCTTCCTCGACGGTGATGACACCCTCGTTGCCGACCTTCTGCATGGCTTCCGCCAGCATGCGCCCCACCTCGGCATCGCCGTTGGCCGAGATGGTGCCGATCTGGGCGATCTCCTCAGATGAAGCCACCTTCTTGGCGCGGGCCTGGATGTCCTTCACGGCCTCGGCGGTGGCCAGATCAATGCCGCGCTTGAGGTCCATCGGGTTCATGCCGGCAGCCACGGCCTTGGCGCCCTCACGGACGATGGCCTGGGCAAGAACCGTCGCCGTGGTGGTGCCGTCCCCCGCCACCGTGCTGGTTTTGCTTGCCACTTCGCGCACCATCTGGGCGCCCATGTTCTCGAACTTGTCGGAAAGCTCGATCTCCTTGGCGACGGTGACGCCGTCCTTGGTGATGCGCGGAGCCCCGAAGCTCTTCTCGAGCACCACGTTGCGGCCCTTGGGGCCCAGCGTGACCTTCACCGCATTGGCGAGGATATCGACGCCGCGCAGCATGCGATCGCGAGCATCAGAAGAGAATTTTACGTCTTTGGCAGCCATGGACTAACCTCCTGTGGTTTTTTATCAATTCTGGGCTGAGCTGCTTCAAGCGGCCTTCTGCGCTTCAGCGGTCTGCTCAATCACGCCCATGATGTCAGATTCCTTCATGATCAGGAGATCCTGGCCATCGATACGCACCTCGGTGCCGGACCACTTGCCGAAGAGCACGCGGTCGCCGGCCTTCACGTCGAGGGCGACGACCTTGCCGCTCTCGTCACGGGCGCCGGGGCCGACGGCGACGACTTCGCCCTCTTGCGGCTTTTCCTTGGCGGTGTCCGGGATGATGATGCCGCCGGCCGTCTTCTCTTCGGCTTCGATGCGGCGGACGACAACACGGTCGTGCAGCGGACGGAACTTCATGGGGATGCCTCCTCGTTCTTGGAATTGGGGGCACTCGTCTGCGCCGAGCAGCATGGTTAGCACTCGGCACGTGAGAGTGCTAACAGGAGATAATCATGTCGCAAGCAGGGCGCAAGCTCTTCCCTTTATAGAGGCTGATCTTGTATAGAGGCTGATCTTGGGCGAACCGTAACCGTATAAGAGGCGTTGAACCTCTGAGGCGCTTAATCCGCCTCAGCAGCGAGGTTCAGCATGTTGAGTTTCCAAAGCCTCGAAGGGGTCTGTGAGAGCAAAAGCATCACTCTTGTTGTGCATCCAGCTATACGGCGAGCGCTAAAGGGATATGAGGAGAGCTTCTACATTGGCTTACGCTGTTTTCTGAAGGGCGAGACAGACGGGCTTTACTTTTTGCCTCTAGAGAGCGGCGGTTATGAGCGGCTGCAATTTTCACAGCGCCGGTCCCCGGGAGGGCACCCAATCTTGAGGGTTGACCCTGTCACAACAGAGGGCCTCCAACGGATCAAAGGAGACTGAACGCCATACGTCTCAGAAGTTACGTGTAAGGCATCTTCTTAGCTTAAACCTCATCTTCCGGCAGCCGGCATAAAGGAGACCGCGCTGTATCACCGGGCCTGAGACGCCCGCCCTGCCCACGCGCAATCGCGGCAGGGCCTGTGAATACCCGGCGCCTTGCACTTCGCGTCATCCCGCGGTCAGGGAGCAGACCGCCGCAAAACTCGAGTAAGGCGTTGCGAGAATGCCTTGGCATCAGCCGGGAGCTCGCCGTCCAGAATGCGCGCCTCATCCAAGAGCAGATGTGCCACGTCGTCCCGTAGGTTCTGCTCGTCATCACCGAGGCTCGCCAGGGCAACGATCAGGTCGTGGCGCGGGTTGATCTCGAGAATAGGCTTGGTGGCCGATGGCAATTGCCCCGCTCTCGCCAGCAAACGCTCCAGCTGGCGATCCATGCCACTTTCAGGTGCAACCAAGCAAACAGCGCTTTCGGTGAGCCGTTCGGAAGCACGGACATCGGAGACCGCCCCGCCGAGCGTGGCCTTGAGAGTGGCGATGAAGCTCGTAACTGTTTCTGGAGCGTCCACTTCGGAGCCACCCTCCCCTTCAACGAGAGGTATTAGTGTCAGGTCCGCTGCACCTTGGGTGACTGACTTGAACGACTTGCCATCAAAATCGATGGGCGCGGTGACCCAGAAGCTATCAACCTGGTCCGGCAGCAGCAGCACCTCGATGCCACGCGCCCGGAAGCCTTCGAGCTGGGGCGAGGTTTCGAGCCGTGCGAGATCCGTCCCTGTGACGTAGTAGATAGCCGTCTGGTTCTCCTTGAGGGAGCCTATATAATCCTTGAGCGAGCACCATGCGCCACCGGAGGCGGTGGTCTTGAAGCGGGCCAAGTCTAGCAGCGTCTGGCGCCGCTCGAAATCGTCGTAGAGCCCTTCCTTCAGCACCGGACCGAAGATCTCCCAGACCTTGATGTAGGTCTCAGCATCGCTCTGGGCGAGCTTCTCAAGCTCGCTGAGCACGCGGCTGGTCACGCCTTTCTTGATGGCAGCGAGAAGCGGGCTCTCCTGGATCATCTCGCGCGAGACGTTGAGCGGCAGGTCGGCCGAGTCGACCAGTCCGCGCACGAAACGCAGGTAGCGAGGCAGGATCTCGGCTTCATCGGTGATGAAGACCCGCTTCACGTAAAGCTTCATCCGCCCGTGGCGGTCGGGATCGAACAGGTCGAACGGGGTGGAGCCCGGCACGAAGGCCAGGGCGGTGTATTCGTGACGGCCCTCGGCCCGGAAATGCACCGTCAGGGCTGGCTCGTCGAACTGGCCGGCCACGCTGCGGTAGAAGTCGGTGTAGTCCTCCGGCGTGATCTCAGAGCGCGGCTTCACCCAAAGCGCTGCCCCGTCGGCGACCTCCTGCGACTCCGCTCCGGGCTTCTCGACAAGGGAGATCGGCACCGGAACATGGCCCGACTGCTCCTTGACAATGCGCTCGAGCCGGTAGCGCTCCGTGTAGGAGGCGGCGTCCTCCATTAGGTGCAGGGTGACCCGGGTGCCACGGAGCGGCGCGTTGCCAATGTCAGTGGTGCCGATCGTATAGGAGCCCTTACCGTCGGAGGACCAAAGGGCGGCCTCGTCGCTGCCGGCCCGGCGTGAGATGACATCGACCTGGTCGGCCACCATGAAGGCCGAGTAGAAGCCAACGCCGAACTGCCCGATGAGTTGGGCCCCTTCCCCGCCTTGGGCCGCCTGGATCCGGTCCATGAAGGCTTTGGTGCCCGAGCGGGCGATGGTGCCGAGCGCCTCGACCATCTCGTCCCGGCTCATGCCGATGCCGTTGTCCTCGATCGTTAGGCGGCGGTTTTCGGCATCGATCAGCAGCGTGATCCGGGCCTTGGGATCATCGCCGAACAGGGCAGGGTGGGAAATCGCCTCGTAGCGCAACTTCTCGCAGGCATCAGCCGCATTGGAGATCAACTCGCGCAGGAAGACGTCCTTGTCGGAATAGACCGAGTGCACCATCAGGTGCAGCAGCTTAGCGACGTCGGCCTCGAAGGTGTAGCTTTCGGAGGCGGTGGCTTCTGCAATCGTCATGGCTTCAGGCGTCCTTATCTGTGCTCGCGGTCGGCCAGATGGGAGGAAATAGCCAAGATTTCAAGTCACAAGAGACATCTGTTCAGGACGTGATCCAAGGCGCTTCAGGAAATACGGCCCCAGCGCTCCGACCGGAGTCAAAACAAATAGCTGTTGGAAATGCGGCATACGGGCAACCGTATCGGGAGTTCGAATCTCCCACTCTCCGCCATATCTTTGGGTTAATCGTCTGATAAACTTAAGATAATTTTCGAAGCCTGAGATCTGGCCCCAACATTGGCCCCAACAACGAAGCACGGCTCCGCTTCTAGCTATAGTCATGCGCTTTGTTAGACGAGTAGTCCGTTTGCGGCTTATAAGCGGGCCTGCGAGCCAGCCCGAGGGCTATCTCGCGCTCTTCCCGTCAACGGCCGCCCCGGGGCCGCGAGTGCCTTCTACCCACGCAGCGCTGAAAGGCAGCTAGATCGCTGCACAGGGACACGCCTCGGCAGAGGCGGTGGCAGGAGCTCCTCGCGCAGAAAGTTGAGCCCCGCTCCGACGATTAGCCCAGTCAACAGGGTCGTGGCCGGTGCCGCCTCGTCCACCACTCGACCGAGCGCACGTTGACGAGATAGGTCGTTAACGGCATTGGGTGGGCTTGCGCCGTCCCCTAGGTCCAGGCTCCATTCATGACTGCAAAGACCAGCCCTCATGCTGACCTTGTTCGCCCAAGCCGGGATGGGGACCAGTTTCACTACGCCTGGGCCGCTCGGCGCACCCTGGCGATGCTGCTCCCCACCTCGGAAGTCGTCGCAGTCACGATCGAGGGTGTGGCAGCGGGTGAGGACGATGACGTCGAGGCCGGCCTCGACGTCATCGACGTGGCCGAGTACCGCGGCAGCACTGACCTCGCGTCGGCGCGCGTCACCTACCTGCAACTGAAGCATTCGACCCGCCAAGCCAACAGTCCGTGGCAGGTAAGCGGCCTTAAGCGGACCCTTACGAAGTTCGGGGAACGCTATGTCGAGCTGGTCGCCCGCTTTGGTCGCGAGGACGTCGCCAAGCGATTCTTCTTCGCCTTTGAGACCAACCGGCCGATTGCCGAGGCGGTTACGGACGCGATTGTTGCGATCATGGCCGGCGCGGACGATACCATCCTTGTTGAGGCTACGGGGCTGAGTGGCTCCGATCTGCGCGGCTTCGTCGCTCAACTTACCCTCAATGCCCGAACGCCCGACTACCTAGAGCAACGTCGGCTGCTCGGCGCCGATTTGTCGGCCTATCTCCCGGACAACGACAAGGACGCCCCACTTCAGCTGAAGGATCTGGTGACGCGCAAGGCCACTTCGGAGTTCGCCAGCAACCCCTCGATCACCTCGCATGACGTACTACACGCGATAGGAGCGAGCGAGCTGGACCTGTACCCGGCTAAATCGCTCATTGAGAGGCCGGGCGGGCTGGTGGATCGCGAGCAGATGCCGGATATCGTCGCCGCAATCGTTGCCCAGCGCGCGCCTATTATCATCCAGGCCGAGGGTGGTGTAGGCAAGTCGATGCTGGCCACGCGCATCGGCGACGGCCTTCCTGTGGGTAGCGTGACGCTCGTCTATGACTGTTTCGGCAACGGCGCCTATCGTAGTCTAAGCGGTCACCGGCACCGGCCGAGGGACGGTCTGGTCCAGCTCGCCAACGAGCTGGCGAGTCAGGCGCTATGCGACCCGCTGATCCCGACAACCAAGGCGGACACCAAGGCCTATGCCCGCGCGTTCGGAGCGCGGCTGGAGCAGTCGAGCGCGTCACTACGAGAGCGCAACCCTTTGGCGTTGCTCTGCCTAGTAATCGATGCAGCGGACAATGCCGAGACGGCGGCGCGCGAGGCGCATGATGGCCCCAGCTTCGCCCGAACGCTGTTGCGCGAGCCGCTGCCGGATAATGTACGCCTCGTATTGACCGCGCGCGCGCACCGGGTTGCCTTGCTTGATCCTCCGCCCACGGCCCAGCGCATTGACCTGTTGCCTTTCTCGTTGAGTGAGACGGCGGCGAACTTGCGTACTACGTACCCGGACGCCTCGTCTCGCGACGTCCAGGAGTTCCACAGGCTCACATCGTCGAACCCCCGGGTGCAGGCGACCGCGCTGGCCGGAGCCGTGAGCCTGGAATCGGTTCTGGCCGGGTTAGGCCCCGAGCCGCTGACGGTGCAAGACACCATTGCCCGGCTGCTCGAGGCTGCAGTCGCCAAGGTCCGCGACGAGACGCCGGAGATTGAGCAAGCTCAATTCGACCGAGTCTGTGAGGCACTCGCCACGCTGCGGCCCTTCGTGCCGTTGGCGCTCGTCGCTCGCACAGCGGACGTGCCGGTAAGCTTGGTGACCAGCCTCGCCAACGACCTGGGCCGACCGCTCCTCGTCCGCGACAGCTCGGTGCAGTTCAGGGACGAATCGACGGAAACATGGTTCCGCGAGCGCTTCCGGCCTTCTGCGGCAAGCTTGGGCGACTTCGTCGCGCGTCTGCTTCCGCTGGCGGCATCGAGCGCCTATGTCGCTGCGACCTTGCCGCAGCTTATGCTTGAGGCGGAACAGTTTGACGCTTTAGTGCGGCTGTCTCTAGAGGGAGGCGCGCTGCCCCAGAACGATGCGGTCGCGCGCCGGGACGTGGAGCTGCAGCGGCTCCGCTTCGCGCTGCAGGCGGCGCTGCGCGATCGCCAGTATGAGGCCGCCGCGAAATTGTCGCTCAAGGCTGGCGGAGAGGTTGCGGCCGGTGAACGTCAACGGCAGCTGATTAGCGCTAATACCGACCTCAGCGGCCATTTCTTCGATGTCGAGCGGATGGCCGAACAGGTTGGCCGCCGCCAGATCGAAGGAGGCCATTGGACGGGTTCAGAGCACGCCTATGAGGCGGCGTTCCTGTCCGGGTCCTCGACGCTCGCAGGCGATGCGCGCAGTCGGTTGCGCATTGCGTATGGATGGCTCGACCATTGGATCCGTTCACCTCGAGACGAGGACAAGGACGAACTTGTCGACGTCGCCGACATCGCTGAGCTCGCATTGGCGGAGTTGAACCTGCACGGGGCCCAGGCGAGTGCCTGGCAGCTACGCCGGTGGAAGCCGCGTCATGTCGCCTTCACGGCTGGGCGGATTCTCGTGGCGCGGCTGGTCGACGCCGCTCGCTTCGATGATGTAGACGCGTTGGCATGGGCAGCCGGCAACGACATCGGGCTGCTGCTCGCGATCGGCCTGGAACTGTCGGCCGTGGGCCGCAGCCCACCCACTCCCGTTGTGCAGCGCGCGGTCGCTCTCGTGGCGAGCCGCCACCTGAAGCTTGAGGCGCCGGACGACTGGAAGGGCGGCGACACCTTGATCGCCTCGCTGACGGCGCTGGTGACCGCCGCTGCAGCAAGCAGACTGGTGCCCCGCCGTACGCTGGCGGATATCATGCGCCGCTACCTGCCCGCTCGCCCATCGCGTTCGCTTGGCGGCCAGCACGCCAATTACGACGGCGCGCGTGCCGGCCTCATACGGGCCTATGCCCTACAAGCGGCTCTGCGGGGGCGCCCCTTGCTGCTCGACCATCTCGCCACTCTCGGGATCCGCAAGGCCTTGGTTAGCAAGCATCGTCACGACGCCGATGCTGAACGCTTTCGCGAGGACGTGGGCGCATTGCTGCCGTGGGCGAGGCTCTGGGCAGCGGTGACGCTGGGCCGCGTCAGTCCTGCCAACGTGGGGCAACTGTTGGCAGAGACGGCCGCCGAATCCGCCAAGGCCCAGGGCATATCGTATCGCGAGGAGTCGGCCACCGCGGACGAGGTGGCCGCTTGGTGGGGTGGGATCATCCTGACTACCGGGACGGGCGCTCGGGAGTGGGCTGCCTTCGACGCGTGGCGGAGTAAGCTGCGGCAACCGCTCCGCATTTCTACGCTGCTCGCCCTCGCTCATCGAGCGGCCCGTTCGGCCGGAGAGGAAGGACGCGCCCTGGATCTAGCTCGCGAGGCATTCGACCTTGCTGTCCGCGAGCGTGAGGACGCCGAGCAGAAGACCGAGACTTTGGTTCGCCTCGCCCGCGTCGTGCTGCCAGCGAGCTTGCCCGAAGCGCGGGCCTATTTCGAGGAAGCCGTCGTCGCCTCGGGAAAGATTGGCTCGGAGAATTTGGTGCGTTGGCATGCCATGCTGAATCTGGGCGAGGCGGCCGCGCGTGGTGGTTGCGATGACCCGGAAACGGCCTACCGCTTTGCGCGAGCCGCCGAGTTGACCTATGCCTTCGTCGCGCGGGACAAGCATTTTGATTGGGAGCACACAGTTGAGACGCTAGCCGACCTGTCGCCCCCTTCAGCCCTCTCAATCCTCAGCCGCTGGCTCGATCGCCGCTTTGGGCGCGAGTCGAGGCTGCTACCGAAGATTGTCGACCGCCTTGTAACGCGCGGTCAGCTCGACGCGAGAACCGCGCTGGCGCTGCTGCCGTTCCAGTGCAGGTGGAAGCCGGACAGGCTGCTGGAAGATTGTCTATCCGTGGAGCGCGACGCCCGCCGCCGTGTAGTCGCGGCTCAGCACCTTATCCGATACCAGCGCTTCTCCACCGATGTTGAACAGCTGCGCAGGGTCGACGCTCTCCTACAGGCGAGCGGCATCGACCTACCCGAAGCCGCGGAGGCGCTTGTTCGGGCGGAGTTGGCCGAGGCGAACCGGCCGCGCGACCGAGCCGAGCAGTGGACGCCGCTGCCGAGAGACAACCCGTTCGACTGGAACGGCATCTTCGCCGGGCTGTCTCTCACCTCCGGCCCGGACCTGCTCACGGCACACGTTCGCTTTCGGTCAGGAGATCCCCCCTTTGACTCGGACGAGTTCAATCGCCAGGCGATCTCACGCGTTCGCGCCGGCGACGAGGCCGCGTTCCTTGACGCTCTCAGTGAGAGCCGATCGATCGACTTACTCGACGTACGTGCGCTGCTGGAGGCTCTGCCTACAGCCTGGAAGCAGCGGGTCTCGGTTCGTCCGGCCATGCAACGCCTGCTCCGGGCAGTGTGCCGTAGGGACGCGGCGCGAGTGTCCGCCGACCGTTATTACCAGTGGCTGCCGTGGACGCTTGCGTTTGAGTTTAGCGGGCTGACGGCACGAGAGCTGATGGGAGAGGCAATCTACGCCATCGCTGATACGGTTGTCCCAGACGATGCGGCCGGCCTGTTCAGGTTGGTGGGTATCCTGTCGCATCAGCTGAGCGACGGGGAGGCCCTAGCGGCGCTGCAGTACGGGCTCGACCTCTTCGAGCCCTCGCTGGAGCCGACCGACGGCGATGGTGCATGGTCGCCGCAGCTGCAGCCCCCGGGCGATGTCGAGGCGGCGGTGGCCGGGTTTGTGTGGGCTGCGCTAGGGGCTCCCGAGTCGGAGCGTCGGTGGGAGGCCGCCCACGCCGTGCGCGCCCTGTGCCTATTGCGTCGCGACACCGTGCTGCAAGCCTTGGTCGCTCATGCGGAAACGGGGGTGGCGGGCGCCTTTGCCGACGCGGGTCTCAGGTTCTATGACCAACACGCCCTACTGTGGCTGCTGATTGCGCTAGCGCGCGCTGCAAACGAGAGCGGTCCCGTCGTGGTGGCTCACATCGATTTCCTGCGCCACCATGCCCGACGCGACCAACCACACGTTCTCCAGCGCGGCTTCGCCGCTCGCGCCATGCTGTCTCTTGCTCGGCAGGGCTTGCTTGAACTCACCGAGAGCCAAGCGGACGAGCTGCGTACGATCAACGCGTCGCGCCTTCCGCCGCTCACTAAGGAGGCGTCCCGCCCGACCGAGTCTAGTCGGCCTTATGACGAGACGCGCTTCTCCTTCGGGATCGACATCGGGCCATACTGGCTGGCGCCGCTCGGCAGAGTCTTTGGAGTGGGACAGAACCGCGTCGAGGACGAGGCGGAGAGGGTCATCCGAGAAGATTGGGGGTTGGCCGACAGTGGCCGGTGGGACCGGGACGCGCGCGCTACCCGCCGTTATTTCGAGCATAGCGCCTTGCGGCATTCGCACGGCACCACTCCCAAGGTCGATGACCTGCAATTCTACCTTTCGTTTCATGCGTTGATGACAGTGGCCGGTAAGCTGCTGGAAGCGGAGCCGGCGCGCGCCGAGGGCGACGATAGTAGCTGGTACAGCTTCTCGGGATGGCTGCTCAGCCATGACCTGAGCCGCCGCGATGGCTTGTGGCTCGCCGACCGCCGCGACCCGACGCCTGCCGATATGATCTCATGGCCTATGGTCGCTGACGCAGACTGGCCTGCCTCGGCCGACGCTGATGAGGCGTTTCGCCTGCTGACGCTGCCCGACGGCCTGGTGGCGGTCTCGGGGTATTGGACCAGCTATGCCGGCAAGCGCAAACAAGTGGTCAGCGTCAGCAGTGGGCTCGCATCGCGCGATCGGTCAGAGGCGCTGGTACGTGCGCTGCGAACCGCGAACGACCCTACCGATTTCAAAATTCCCGAATTCGAGGATGACCTTGAGATCGATGAGCCACCCTATGTGCTCAAGGGCTGGGTGCGCGATGGTACCGACGGGCGCGGCCTCGATGAGTACGACCCTTGGGCCGCCAACATTAGTGCTCACGCGCTTGCACCGGCCGACCCGTTCGTGCGCGACCTAAGTCTGCGGGCCGAGGTCGGCGAGTGCCGCTGGTGCGATACGAACGGAGTTCCACAGCTGCTCTCGCAAACTTGGAGCGATGGCGTCGATGACGAGGAAGAGAACCGCAACGGCGGCGGTCGTCGGCTTGTCGCGACTCCAGGCTGCCTAGAGGCGCTCATGCGCTTGACCGGCCTTGATCTCGTGGTGGAAATCAGCCTGGAGCGCAGGCTGATCCGGTCACGTTACGAACTCGAGGAGGGCGAAGTTGCCCACAAAGTCACAGAAATCATCCTACTCCGCCCGGACCGCGAACCATGGCGATTTGCCTTCAATCATTGAGCTCGGCCAGGCGCTGGTCGCCGAGCTCGGGCTTGCCGAGTCCACTGATACGCTGGGCCGCTGGATGGCGCATTATGTGGCCGAACTAATTAACGCAGCACGCACGGCTCCACCGGACGCACGCGAAGTCGCGGAACGCCGGTGCGCCTCGGCTATTCTCGAGTTGTGGGATCACCGCGCCGGCTTGTCGGGCGGGCGGCTACCGATGGATCTTGGTCCCATTGTCACGGTGCTCAACCATCTCGATCCTATGGCCCCGCAGCCTGTCTACTTCCGCACACTGTGGCGGGAGGTGGCGCAGGACGCCGAGCAGGGCACGATGGCTGAGCCTGCCAGGGGGTGGTTGCGGATCGCCGAGCAGGTGGACCGCGCTGCTCGCATGGCCATTCTCTTTGCGGTGGGCAAGGCTGCCGAGGCGGAGACTGACCGCGCCAAGCCCTGGGTTGCGCTCGCAGAAGCAGCTGGTACCGATGGCACTCCCGACATCCAGCTGATCAAGCGATTAATCGTGATTGCAGAATACGGGCAGCCCGAGAGTGCTGCTGAGATCGAGGACCTAAGGTACAGGCTGGCCCGCCTAGCCGAGTTCCGAAGGGCTGCCGAGACGATCGAAACGGAATGGCAGGCGCAGCTGGACGCGGCCATGACGAGCAATGCGGCCTCGCCCGCACGAGATTGATTCAGCGGAACCCCGTTGATCGGCGCCGCGCCGAGACCCCGCGTCTGCGTTCGGACCAGACACTTGGGGCGCCAAACGGCATCCAGGCGTCGATCCGATCCAAGCGGGAGCGGACCGTTCCAGCATCCGGGTTAGGTAGCGACGATCCCCAGCCTCCAGGAACGTCCGCTGTTTCTGCCCTAAACCGACCTTCGGCTTACTTCCGCTTTGTGCCAGTTGCTGACATTCGCGCTTTGCCCAGTTTCGGACCTTCTCAGGCGGGGACCGGTGACTTTGGTCCAGGTTCATCTGCCCCAGTTTATACCACGTCAGGCGAAGAATATCGCAGTCTCCCTACCGATACCCGCGACCACAGGAAGCTCACCTGCTTCCATCATCTCTGCGGCCTTAGCATATCCTCCACCCATTCCGTCGAGGAAATGCAGATGCAAATCCGGCCTGCCGGACGGTACAAGACAGGTCATGAGTGCATGAGACTGGCGGTGCAGTCCGAAGTTGATCTCGCCACGCGCCTTTGCCGCAACAAGTATGGCTTCAGCGGTGTCGATTTGTTCGGAGGTGCAGTCGAGCGTCAGACGCAAGGCATCGTCGTATTTGCGAAAGTCCGAGTTCGCGGCGACCCCTGACCAACTTTTCGGATCAAGATACGTCTCGTCGTTCTCAGGAATGGCCATGTCCACTGGAACAGGATGAGATTGGCGCGGCCCAGCGTCGAAAATGGCAAGCACACGCTTGCCAAGCGCAGCAAAGACTTCTGGGCTGGTATGATCATGAGGCTCTACCAGCAGCGATAAAATCTCGCCCTGCTGGCTCGGAATGGGGGTCCAGTCACACGTAAGCCCAGTCAGGTCCGGCGTGGTCGTGTGCTGATCCGGCTCTACCAGATATCGCCCACTCTTCATTTGCTGCTCCGCCCATTTCAGCCCTCCCCCGGCGAACATCGCATAGGTTGCTTTTTCCGAGGCTGCATATCGGGCAATTCTCACGTCACGTCCCCGGGCACGTATCTCACTCACAGGCAGCAGCCCAACTCGAAGAGCGAGATCAAGGTTGGTTCTTGCAAAGCTCGCAACCTGTCGGAGCACCGAGGTCGCGACCATGATGCCCTGTGGCGGCAACGCAAATGCAGCCCCATCGCCACGAAACACAAACGGGAAATCGAACGTACCCCACGCATTGCCAAGAGCGGCAATTACAGAGGCACCTGCGTAGTTGACGTCTCTATAGCGCCCCGCTCCGATGGCTAGGGTCGAGTCAATGACGTCCGTGATCCCGATGAGCCAATCATCGGGCAAGGGCTCAAAGATGGAAGGGTCGAGCACCGACGAGAACTCACTATATGCTTGGGGAGGGTGTGCAGGGCTGTTGACCATTGAGGGTTCTCCAGATCAGCGTGCAACAGCAAACGTGGCGTCACGCCTTGCCGATGGGGTGCAGGTCTCCAATGCGCCTCGTCCGAGGGAGCCGGGCCAGCCGATAAGGCAGGCCCGGCCGATCCGGTTCAGAGCAGGTTGGTCTCGACATTGATGTTGCCGTGCGTCGCCTTCGAGTACGGGCAGATCTCGTGCGCTGCATCGACCAGCGTCTGCGCAACCTCGTGGTCGACACCCGGCAGGCTGACGTTGAGGCGTGCACGCAGGAAGTAGGAGCCGCTGTCGAGGACCAGGTCGATCTCGGCGTCAACCGCCGGTGCGGTCGGGAGGGTGATCTTCCTTTGAGCGGCGGCATGCTCGAGCGCGCCCATGTAGCAGGCCGACCAGGCGGCACCGAAGAGGTTTTCGGCGGCTGGGTGCGGCTGTGACAGCTTGAGGTCGAGGAGGCCGTCGCTGCTGCGCGTCCCGCCGTCGCGGCCGCTCGTGTTGTGGGTCTTTCCAGTGAAGAGAACCTTGGCAGTCATAGCAAAATCCTTTGTGAGTGAATTATATTGTATCCGCTTAATTCGGATGCGATTGAAATACTCCTTGGAAAATCCTATGTCAAGCACTTCCGATTTAATCGGATGCGATTTATATAGAAGCCGAACAGCAAAGGCCTAGAAATACCCATGTCCAAGACACGAACAGCGAAGACCCCAGACCAGCCTGGATCCCGTTCCCCGAAGGCCAATGGCGAAGGCCAGAAGCTTGCGAATTATCTGTGCTTCGCGATCTACTCCGCGAATCTGGCCTTTGGCCGTGCGTACAAGCCGGTCCTGGATAAGCTTGGCCTGACGTACACCCAGTACATCGCTATGGTGGCGCTCTCCGAGGAGGAGAACCAGACCGTCGGGGCGCTCGGCGAGAAGATGTTCCTCGAATCCAACACGCTGACGCCCATCCTCAAGAAACTTGAGTCGATCGGCTACATCCGACGTCAACGCGACTCCGCCGACGAACGGCAGGTGCGGGTGAGCCTGACGCCCGCCGGTCGCCGACTGCTTGAAACGGATCCCGGCGCGTCGCTGACCGAGGCGACCGGGCTTGGAGAGGACTTTCCCGCGGCGCAGAAGACCGTGACGACGATACGCGACAACCTCCTGCGCGCCACGCAGGCTGAACCAGGTGCAGAGAAATAAGCCGCCCGCAGGTGCCAGCTTAGCCGGCGCATCATCAGCGGGCCTCACTCAGGGGACGCGAAGCCGGAGCCTCGCAGGGTAAGGCCTGCGGGAGGTAGAAGGCACGGAGCCACTGCGATCCCTCTAGCTCCACTCGGAGAACCTCAGGGCAGTTCGGGATGAGGGTGGAGCAACCTCGGTAAGAGCGTCCCTCGCCTTACAGCCGGCCCATGACTTATCACGGCCATTCGCGGCGTCGTGATCGACAAACATCGGGCACACCCCAGAGGCGCCGCTTGCTCGCCAAGCCCCCGAGGAATACGCTACTAACTTAATCAATGTCCCTGCGTTGGACTTGGGCTCCCCGGCGAGCCACTTTTCATCGACAGCTTTGCCGACGTCGCTCCTGAACCGAGTAGTTATGTTACTCGCAGGAGGAGGACCCGATCGCAAGAGCCGCAGCCTCCATCGACATTTAGGAAAGGTCTAGGAAGGCCGCACTGCGGTCGTTCGTGTACACAACGCCAGCAGTCTTGCGGTTGTCCGTCCGCCGATCCCGCGGCGCCGAGGCCAAGGCCAAGCGCGACCAACGCAACTCCCGACTCTTCACTTCATGAAACACCGTCGGTCACTGGGCGAAGGCGCACCGCCGCCAGTTCTACTGCCTCCCCAAGCGCCAGAATACCGCAGGGTTTACAATCCTGTCTCTCGGGTGATCGCCTGATGTTTGGTCATTCGCGGAAAGGTCTGGATCGGGTCAAAGAGTGACGAACAGCAAATGAAAGGAAGGTCCGCTCAACGCTTCATGAGCAGACCAAGCGATTCTTCCGAGAGGTGCCAGGGCCTGACGTTGCCTTTTAGTGGCTTCCTGCGCGAGTGATCCTCTGGATTAACGGGACGCTTACTCGCCTGCCGGATAGTGCCGGTCTACATACGGCAAAGGAGAGGCCATGAGTGACGTCGTTGGAATCCCGGGCAATCGGATCCGCTCGTTCGTGGAGCGCATCGAGCAGATTGAGAACGAGATCAAGGAGTTGAATGAGGCCAAGAAAGAAGTCTTCTCCGAGGCCAAGGGCGAGGGTTTTGACGTGAAGATCCTCAAGGAGATCATCAAGCTGCGCAAGCAGGATCAGGACGAGCGCGACGAGCACGACAGCCTGCTCGACGTCTACATGCGGGCGATGGATGAAGCAGGCCCGGCCCCTGTCGCTGAGGCGGCCTAATCGCGCCTTGAAGATTTCGGATGACGAGAAGGCCGCCGACCAAGGCGGCCTTCTTTCTCATGGAATGCAGAGCCGCCCGACCGATCATCTGGTCGGCTAATCGCCGCTCGCTGCTGATTTCTTGCGCGAGGAGGACCGCCTGCCGCCCTTCTGGCTGGCGCCTTGGCCGCGGTCCTCGCCTGATGAACCGCTAAGGGCGCTCGTCACGACCTCCCCTGCGGCTCCGATGGCAGCCGCGGCGACCTCCAGCGGAGCGGCGACAATCTCGGCCCCGAGGCTTCCGGCGGCTGACACCGCATCCCGGGCTTCCTGCTTTGCGCTGCCCTGTCCCTGCTCGCCGCTCTGCGGCTTCTCGAGCACGTTCGCGACCGCCCTGAGGGCCTCCGCCATCACCGCGCGAGCCTGCGGCGAGGTGAGCGTTGTCTCCAGGGTCGAGAGCCAGGCCATCGGGTCCAGCAAGCCGCCCTGCGCCCGCGAGCGGGAGGCGGAGTGGGCCTGCGTCGTGGACCGTGACCTCGACGTGCCGGAGGTCGAGCGAGCCGCCGTGCGCGATCCTGCGGAGGAGCGGGATGGCGCGGGAACAGCCTGGGACTTGGTCGCAGACCGGG
>NZ_JBVVAK010000111.1:0-26945 GCF_055792825.1 Microvirga sp. GN3 | reverse complement strand
TGTGAAGCTACAGCGGATATGGACCGCCGGAACTGGAGAACCCGTGGTGTTGTCTTGCGTCAGCCATGCGCGATAACGTGAGAGGGGCCAGCTTCAGCGTAAAACATCAGGGCCTGCGGTCATGCAGCACCGCGTTCAAAGGCCGGAGACATGACCGCACCCGCCCCGCTAGGCCCAAGCATCATCAACAATCACGTTGCCAAACGGGCGCCATCCAGACATGACATCTCCGAGCTACCTCTTGATCATTTATCATGATAGAGTCTCTGCCGATCAGACCTTAGAAGAGGCCCCAGCAAGCCGGCCCTTTGCTTATCCACGGCGAAGTAACGCTCGAACAACGGAGCGACGTGCCGAGCGCCCGACAAGCTGAGGTGGTGATTATCAAAGTACAACGGCTTCCCTGCAAGAAACACGGAGCATGTCTCTTCTCGACACAGGAGCACGTGCAGAACCACGCGAGCCACATTGCGCAAGTCCGCCAACGTGTCTAGAAGATGAAGGATCTCCGCGTTTCGCTGCAGGTACGCGCTCTTTCTTGAACCCATCGAATCGGTTCTCATTCCATTCCAGACATAGCGCGCGAGCGCGCTCGGCACGTCGATCGTTGCTCTTGGAACTGGATAAATGAGAACGACACGCTTTCCGGCATCAGCTAGCGTATTTACGGAAGCGCGAAGCCCTTCGGCGTAAGTCGAAGCCCGATTGTCTTTGTCATTGTCGTAGAAGGCTATGAGAAAGACGGTCCTGATGGTGGAATGGTCGACTAGATACCGAAGTGCCGCATCGTTGTGCCTCCGGCAACCGGGACTTCCATTTCCCATCACCGGGGGACAAGACGAATAGCTGACTTGCATCACTGACCGTTGATGCTGTTCGGCAAGCTGGCCTAAGACGAAGGCAAGCTCCACAGCATGGCTGTCACCCCAGATGGCGAACTCTGGCGGCACGGGTGCGCCAAACACACAGGATTGTGACAATTCGACCGCACCGTTCTCGAAGCGGTGACAGTCCATTCGCCGTGGGCTCGAATCGTTCTTGAAACTTTCAAGATAGGCTACATCGGCAGGAACGCGAGACGCCCAACCTTTGGAAGCCAGGCCCGTCAATCCAGCCGCTGTTAGGACGAGCATTGCCGTGGGGGCCGCGGCAAAAAGAAAGCGGCGCTTGACAGTGCCCTTTCGGCGAAACGGCATTTCGATGTAACGCCAGGACAGAATAGCAACACAAAACGAGAGAAGAAGGACTGCTATGACATTCCAGCCCGAGAGTTCATCGATCAGATAGTACCTGGCAAAAACCATGATGGGCCAGTGCCAGAGATAGAGCGAGTATGAGATGAGCCCGATGAACACGACGGACCCGAGACTGAGAATCCGGCCGCAAGTGGTATCGTGGGACGCGTAGATGACGAGCGTGGTCCCCAGCACCGGCACGAGCGCATGGTAACCCGGAAATGGCGTACGCGCAGAAAAGAAGCAGACGGCAGACGCAATGAGCGCAATCCCACTGAGGGCCAATCCTTCACGCCACGTCCTGTTCTTGAGCGGAGGAAAGAATCCGAGCGCAAGCAGCGAGCCGGTCAATAGCTCCCACGCACGGGTTGGAACCATGTAGAACGCGAATGACGGCGCCTTCTGTACGCTCCACACGTTGAGCAGAAACGACGCAATAACCAGCGCGGCAATGATTGGGACAAGCTTTGACCGGCTGAGACGGTAGAGCAGAGCGAGCGCCGGAGGAAACAGAATGTAGAACTGCTCCTCGACGGCCAATGACCATGTATGCAGCAGCGGAATCAAGTCCATCTGAGCA
The DNA here is from genome assembly GCF_055792825.1 of Microvirga sp. GN3. NCBI lineage: Bacteria > Pseudomonadati > Pseudomonadota > Alphaproteobacteria > Hyphomicrobiales > Methylobacteriaceae > Microvirga > Microvirga sp. GN3. Next base: position 25,130 of record NZ_JBVVAK010000111.1, on the reverse strand, counting down.
GTGAAATACCAGGACTGTCGCCAAAAGAGAATATTTGACGAGAACAGGACGGTAGCAATCACGCTTTTCGAGAGGCTCATAAAGTCTCCCGGCAAAAACAGGATTGCGGCGGCCGCCAGGCAGAAGCCGATAACCGCCATGAGACACGGAATGATGCGCCGAATGCGGCGCTCATAGAATGCGACGAGCGAAAAGCGGCCCTCCGCCATCTCCGGCGCGATAATTCCGGTGATCAGATATCCGGAGATGACGAAGAACACGTCGACGCCGACATATCCACCGGCAAAGAACGGAACTCCGGCGTGAAACAGCAGCACCGGGAGCACTGCCACGGCTCGCAGGCCATCTATTTCAGAGCGATAGTTCATGGAGTGGCGCTGCCTATCCTTCAAAAAAGAGATGTATGCAGTCCTCAACCGTCGATAAGCACTTTGCTCGCGTTCAGAGGAACAGCACGGTGGCATCGTTATTCGTTTTAAGTCTCGGCACGCACCGCGCACGAGCGATTATGGCCCGCCCTCGATCAAGAGTTAGAGCATCCAGCTCAAAAGTGGACCCAGTCCGTGTCCCATGCTCCAGGCCGGAACTCCATAGCATTGAGGCCCAACTGGATTCATGTCCAGAAACCCGATGAGAGAACCACCTCCCCGTCAAAGGGTTTTCAGGGAGACGTGGCGGCGGCAACGAGGACTGCGGCTAGCCGTGAAAGGTCTTTGCCTGGAGCGCATCAAGGCCAGGCTCGGCACGAATACGCGGCCGATCTAAATTAGCCTAGGCAGGAGTTAAGCCACCGACCCGGATCTGCAAGCGCAGGATAGTGGCTTTGTCGCAGGGAAGACGACGTTATGGCCGTGCAGGATGGCGGAGGAAGATTACTGTCCTGATCTTGAATACTCTCCGCACCGCTCCCCGTCACAACATGCGACCGCTTCCACAAGAGCGGAGACAGCTCTCGGTGATGTCCGTCCCCTCGGCTATGGAGATCGCTTATAGCAGACAAACAATGTAGAAAAGAAGAGAGACGAAGCTCTGCGGATGAAAATCGGTAGATGGCGAAAGCGGCGCTGAGGAGAGCGCCCGATGCCTTCATCATGCCGTTTGGAAGGCGGCCATGGCGGCCCGGCACAATGTTCTGGGCGATCTCAAGGAGCCCGGCGATCTCGACCAGCAGCTCAAGAATTGGGAGCCGATGCTTCGGATAGCCGAGGCAATAAGGCGGTTCCGATGGCTGCAAAGGCCAAGAACCACTCCGGGCCAGCTGGAGCGCCCGTGACGGGCCGAAATTCGCTCGGTGTAAGGGTGAAGACCGCAATGGCAAGCAAGAGCAGCCATGTGACCCAGCGGAAAAAATCCGAGAGGGCACCTTAATTAGTTTAGCAGATCGTGCGGGAGGATGCATGCACATTTGTACGTGCGATGTCGCGTGTTCGGACAGCAGAACTTGCAGGGCGCCGTTTATGGCGCGCCAAAAGGGCACATCTCCGGCGCGGATCGAAGTAGCTTGACATTAACAGTCTTGTGATTCACTTCGTTCGTTGCCAGAACATTGTAAGCATACGTCGGACATATTCCGCGCCGGCATCTGCATTCTGTGCAATTTCATGACGACCATGCGGCTCCTCTTTGGAGGCCGCACGTATTTTGCCGGCCGAGGCAGGTCCCGCTGAGGTCGCACGGAAAGGTATTTGCGTTGACGACATTGTATATTTCTCCGACCGGATCCGGTACCAAGGATGGTTCCTCCTGGGTCAATGCAGGCGCAATTTCCAGCCTTTCGAGCTTCATCGCCAAAGCCGGCCCGAATGGCGAGGTTCTTCTACGGGCCGACCAAGGTGCCTTTAAGGTGAACGGTCAGACAACCATCAGAGCCGGTGGCGAAGCAGGGGCACCCGTCACCATCCGTGGGGTGGACTCGACCGGCAAGAGCATGAATGCGCAGTTCGTCGGCACGCGGGCGACCGACTGGTCAACGGGCAAACCCGAAGGAACGGAAGTCTTCCGTCTCCTGGCCGGCGCCGACCACCTCAAATTCCAGAACATGGCGTTCGAGAACATCGGCAACGGCGCTTTCCGGATCGGCGCCGACATCAAGGATCTCACCCTCGCGCACATGCAGGCGGACAATGTGAGGCGCTTCCTTGAGGATACAGTCTCGAGTGGCTTCACGAGCGCCAGCGTCAATGGACTCATGGTAAAGGACGTGAATATCAACAAGTTCTCGCAGAATGCAATCAAGCTCAGGTACGACAGCCGCAACATTCTCATCGAGGACGTTACTGGGCACGGTGACGCGAACACACCCGAGAAGTACGTACAAGGCATCGCGCTGGATGACACGGCACACAGTGTCGTATTCAGAAACGTCGTGATGCAGGGCAGCAACGCACGTGGATCGAGCACCGAATACTGGAACGGCGACGGCTTCACAACAGAATCCGGTAACTACAATATTCGGTTCGAGAACACGGTGGCCTCAGGCAACACGGATGCCGGCTACGATCTCAAGTCCAGCGATACGGTTCTCGTCAATACGATTGCGGAGGGGAACAACCGCAATTACCGCTTCTGGAGCATGTCGATCACTATGGAAGCCGGCCAGAGCCGCGATCCTCACTATTTCGGCGGCAGTGCTTCGACCGATCATTTCTGGCTGGCCGAGGGCGCTCATGCGAAAATCAGCGCTGGCTCCATCTTGGACCAGAATGCCAGCGTAACCGTGTTCGATCTGTGGAAGACTGGTGCGATCCTGGAGGTCAACGGCACGGCGATCTACACAAGCGGGAGGTTGTCGGGGCTGGGATCCAACTCGCAGGTTCTCATGACCGCGGCCGCTGCGCCTGAGGAGGCTCCGTCCCCTGCCCTGCAGACGATCACGGGCACGGCGGGTCACGACGAGCTGAACGGCGCCGCAAGCAGCGATACGATCAATGGCTTGGCGGGCAACGACACGCTGTCCGGCGGGGCAGGAAGCGATAGGCTGGCTGGCGGTGCCGGTCAGGACGTGCTCTTCGGCGGCAGTGGACGGGACATATTCTGCTTCAATGCGACGAGCGAGTCGGGTTCTTCGAAAACTGTCGACACGATTAAGGACTTCGTGCTTGGAGTGGACAAGATCGACTATTCGTTGATCGACGCGAATACGAAGCGCTTGGGCAATCAGGCCTTCGTGTTCATCGACGACGCCAAGTTCAGCAAGGCAGCTGGTGAACTGCGCGGGTTCAGCGTCAACGGCGTCACGGAAGTCCACGGCGACGTGAATGGAGACGGCCACGTCGACATCTGCGTCAAGCTGAGCGGCACCTTCCACCTGAGCACCCAGGATTTCATCCTGTAGCGCATTGTGCGGCCAAGACAGAGGCATCGGAAGTGTCCCTAAATGTGATCCACTTTTGAGGCTCGTTCCGATGCCCTCGTCGAGATCGAGGATGCGAACGATCCGCGGGCGCTACAAGGTAATGACGGCTATTATTGATGATCCCACTTTGGTGGAATCAGCTCTCTTATTAGGGTTGCCGCGCGTTTTTGTGGAGAACCGGCTTCGCATCGCCGAACAATGCTCCGATCGCCAGTCGCGGGTCCCGATTTTCCGCACTTTACGCTGGCCCGCGCAGCAACGTCGAGGTAATTCTTCCGATGTATCCGCCGCCCGTTGGGCACGCTCTCAGCGTGTGACATTGACCTGACAGGATCTGCCAAGCTGTCTCGTCTTGAGAGATCAGTCGTCCCGAGATTTTCTCCAGGCATTGACAACCGATGCTATAGGGTGTCATCTGGATGCAAGCGGTTCGGCCCGGATTTGCTTTCGAGTACATTGCTTATTTGTACATCAGTACTTTGTGTCACAAGAGGCCGGACTTCATTGACACGCAACTAGGTCTCGATAACCAAGACATACTTATCTCGGGCGCAGCCCGCGAATAGCATGTACCCATAGCCCCGCGTAGCGTGAATCATATCGGGAAGCGGCAACATGGAAATGCGCTCTCGTTCTTGATCGGGCAAAGGCTGAAGTCATGCGCTTCAAAATCTCAGCATTCTGCAGTTTGCTCTGCGCGCTTGGGATGGCCATCCTCCCGGTGCGCGCGACGGCCGACGATTATCGTCTCGGCCCGCAGGACAAACTACGCATCAAGGTTGTTGAATGGCGGGCCGGCAGCGCCGAATATTTCGATTGGGCGGTCTTCGCCAACGAATATTCCGTCAGCGCCTCCGGGACCGTCTCCTTGCCGCTCATCGGGAGTCTGCCCGCAACCGGAAGGACGACAGAGGAATTCGCGGCATCCGTTGCCGAGACATTGCAGAAGCGGGCCGGACTTTCACGTCGGCCGGAGGCCACTGTCGAGATCGTCCAATACAGGCCAATCTACGTCGTCGGGACCGTGCAGCACTCGGGGGAATATCCGTATCGGCCCGGACTGACCGTCCTGCAGGCGGTTGGTTTGGCGGGAGGCGTCTTCCAACAGGCGGGAACGGAGTCCGGCCGCATGGAAAAAGACCGGATTACGGCACAGGGAGTCCACGAAATCGCACGCCTCGAGGCCCGTCGCCTGCTGGTTCGCCGTGCGCGGCTCGCCGCCGAGCTTGACGAGACCATGCAGATTGCGACACCCGAGGAGTTGCGGAACGATGCTGATGCCGAGCGCCTGATCGCCGATGAAAAGGCCGTCATGAATGCTCGCAGCGAGGCGTTGAAGTCGCAGCTCCTGGCCCATTCCGACATCAGAAGTCTGTTCTCCAGGGAGGTCGAGGCGCTCGAGCAGAAGATCGAGGTCCAGAACAGGCAAATTGCTCTTGCGCGCCGTGAACAGCAGACGGTCAGCGCCTTGGTTGCCAAGGGTCTAGCCGTCAGTTCCCGCGAATTCGTTCTCGAACGCACGTTGGCGGACCTTGAAAGCAAGCTGCTCGACTACACGACCGCCGTCCTCCGCGCCCGACAGGAGATCAGCAAAGCGGAACGCACCGCGGACGACTTGAAGGCCGAACGGAAGGCCAAAATCGTCGCTGAGAAGCAGGACACCGAGGCGCAGCTCGACCAATCCAAGGCTCGTCTCGCGACTGCCCTGAGCCTTATCAATGAGGCGACGGTCGCGACGCCACAGCTTCTGCTCGACAAACTGCCCGCAAAGCCAACGATGGTATTCTCGGTCATCCGCCGGGTTGGCGGTAGCATCGTCAAATCCGTCGTCGACGATACTGCGACGATCGAACCAGGGGATGTCGTGCACGTCGACCAGGCCATCGGACAGAGCGCCTCATCCGGGCAATCCAGCATGAGCGCTGTCAGCGAAGGATCCGTCACACGATTACGATAACAATGAGCGCCCAAAAGAGAGGCAAACCATTGGAGGAGGCCCAACAAACAGTCCTGCGGCATGAGGCAGGCAACGCCGCGGGACAGTTCGCAAGAAGAGTTCGAAGGAGAACCATTACGCCAAGGTCGACATCTAGAGGAACAACGGCATGAGATCGATCTCAACGGAAGGGCTCGAAAAGCCGGCTAATGTCAGTGCCGGCGCGGTTCCAATGCTGCAATGGCTGCGCATTGAAGATCTGCTGGTTGATCCCGCGTATCAAAGGCCGATTGTCGGCCAGGGCCGACGCAATGTCATGCGAATTGCGAAAGCCTTCTCCTGGTCTTGCTTCTCTCCGGTTATCGTCTCGCCTGTCGAAGGGGGAAAATTCGTCATCATCGATGGGCAGCATCGGACCACAGCGGCGGCGCTCATCGGATTCGATAGCGTTCCCTGCCAAGTGGTCATTGCGTCGCGCGAGCAGCAAGCCGTTGCCTTCAAGGCCATCAACGGAGTTACCGTGGCAATCTCGCCGATGGCCCTACATGCCGCCGCGGTCGTGGCACGCGAGCCTTGGGCCATCGATACTGCTGATGTCTGCCTCAGGGCCGAGGTTGAGCTCCTTCGGTATCCGCTCCCTGTCGAGCGTCAGCGCCCTGGACAGACGATGGCGATTGGCGCAATCAGGCAATGCCTGAAGCGCTTCGGCGCAGACACGTTGATTACGGCTCTTCAATGCGTCACTCAAACAGCGAACAACAAGCCGGGAGCCCTCACATCTCGGGTGATCCGTGCTCTGTGTGAGGTTCTCCACAGCAACGACCATTGGAGAGATAGCGGGCTTGCCCTGTTGGAGGCCTTCGACACGATCGAGCTTGCTGCGATCCAAACAAGGGCGGCGATGTATGCTGGAACGATGCGTATCAGCCAGGTCGAGAGCATCAGGGATCAGATTCGCGCGGAATTGAACCAGTTACTTCCGACGCCAGAGCTGCAAACTTCTACGCATTCGCTTTCGAGAGGCACCCGAGAGATGAGCGCACTGTCTGAGAGACACTGAAGGCGCCGCTGAATTGCCAGGATCGAGGCGATTGCCGGCGCATGGCGCGGAACCGGAGGCCCGCATCGGCGAGAAGTGGATACGCTTTCGGGCCTAACATGAAACTCGCCGGAGGTCGATGAGAATGGAACTGAGTAGTGTTCCGACATTTTCTCCCTATGTTGTCGGAGGCGTCTATCTGGCTCTGTTCCCACTGACCCTGATCGCTCTCCTTCGCCACCAGGACACTCCAACACGCTTTCTAGTTCTCGCTCTATGGCTGCGGTACTTCCTGTCCGCATTCCACCAATACACATATCTGCCTATAGCCGGTGGATTGTCGCTCAATGCACTGGGGTCGATCGCGCTCACGGCAATCGGCTTCCTAGTCATCGAGCGACGCCTTCTGTTGTTGAAAGCCTTTGGGGGCATCTATCTGGTGATCTTCGCCACTGTGATTAGCGCGAGCATCAACGATCCTGCCCAAGTCTTCGGCAGCCTGATAAAATGGGGATATTTCATTATTCTCACGGCGGCTGCCTTCGAGGCTCTCAGCCGTCATGGTTCAAGCGCCGTGTTTCGCACCGTGATTGTTGCCTTCCTGCCTCCGCTCGCCCTCCAGGGCTTGTCCGTGGTCGTGGACTTGGGGAAGTTCAGCGCGTCAGATAGCTCGATATGCTATATCGGCGGCTACAACCACGAAGCTGCGTTCTCGATCATCATGCTGACCTTCCTCTATTGCTCATGCTTCCTTGAGTCCGACCGGCCTATCCTCACCGCGATCTGCATTCCCATTGCTCTGGTGGCGCTTCTTCTGGCCAATTACCGAACCTCTCTTCTCGCCGCAGTTCCAATAGTCGTTGCGACTCCGCTGATTGGCGCGGTTCGGCGCGTCGCCCCCTCCGATCGCCCATTCGTTGTCGTCGTGTACGGTCTTGCAGGCACCATGTTCTTCTATGCCGCGGCGATTGCCTTGCAGGAGCGTTTCAACGATCTGTTCATCACGCTTGCCAACATCGCCGATCTCGTGAAGCCGCCGGAATACTATACCGCGTCCGACGAAGAATTGCTGTCGGCCCGCGCCGTGATCTGGAGCCGGTACATCACCGCCTATCTTGATGGATCGATTCTCAACCTTGCCTTCGGCTTTGGTCCGGATTCCTGGGAGGATGTCTTTACACGTTACGCTCATAACACGTTCATATCGTCACTCTATGAGATCGGAGCCGTAGGCCTTATCAGCATAATTATCCTGTTCATGTCGAACTTCAGGTTCGGCTTTAGTAGCGTACCCGAGCATCGCCTTCTCATTGTCAGCGCGCATGCGGGATTTCTCATTCTCAACCTGGCAACGATGCCGCTCTGGCTGATCGAAGGGAATATCCTGCTCGCACTCACGCTGGCCTACACACTGCACGTTCAAATGCCCCGGCGCGTCCGGGTCTCGAGCATCCCTCCGGGTATGGCCATTCCCCATGCTGAATAGGACGCGATTGGAGCATCGAAGCCGGCAAGGATGGCTCTCAGATCCTCGCCTCCTGAGGATCTCCCACGGTCTCGCGCAATAAGGGTCGAAGGCGATCATAGATCTTCATGATCTGAAGAGCGTGCGTGCTTGCCGAGACGTCCTTGGCGACCCGGTCGCGCTCATTGCTACTAAGAGCGACGCTCTGAGGCGCGCACAGGACGTCGAGCGCGACCTGAGCGAATTCGTCTGCCGTGGCGGTCACTGGGACTAGGCGGCCTCCATGCCAAGTGCTCCATATCTCCCGGTAGCCTGCGTCGTCCGTAGCAACGTATGGCGTTCCAACAATTGCAGCCTCAACGAGCGTGCGGCCGAAGGGCTCCCGAACGGATGTCGCGATCAGGAGGTCGAGAGCGGCGATGTTCCGTTCCCCCGGCAGATGGAAGCCCGCGAATGTCACCTGCTCGGCGATCTCGAGGTCCTGCGCCATGCGAATGAGGTCGTGTTCGGTCCAATCACCACTGCGTCCAAAGACCACGAAGTGGCAGTCGGACCGTATCTGCAGCAATCTGGAGCAGATCTGCAGGAACAGGTCCGGGCGCTTCCAGAACCAGAAATTGCCCACGAAGCCGACCAGGAGCCGATCTGCTGGACAGCCTTGCTCGGCGGCAAATCGGCGCGCATCGGCTCGCTGCGCGCTTCTGGGATCGATATGGACCGGGTTGACGACAAGTGTACTTTTGGCCGGCCGGACGAATGAGACATTGGCCCAACACGATGCCGAGATGCAGATGATTTCATGGGCGAGGCCGATGAGAACGCGTTTCGGAGGGGTCATGCGATTGAGCGAGCGGTGGTGATACACGACGGGTTTTCCGGCGAGCCGGGCGATTGGCCCCCAAGACTGCATCGTCCGCAGGTCGTTGAAATGAACCACGCTGTCCATCGGAAATGCTCTTGCAACTTGCAGGCGTGCGAACAACCGAGAGGCGTCGTAAATCGGATGATGGCGGGAGGTCGGCGCTTCGCCCGTCGGGATGACGCAGAGCCCGCTATCGATCGCATGCCGGGCGATCGCCGTTTCGTCAGAACAGAGGACGCAGCATTGAAGGCCGTGCTCCTCCTGAAGCGCTTGCGCAAGAGTAAAGGTGGAGACATGGCTGCCTCCCAGGTCGCCACTCACGAAGGGAAATACTACTGCCCTTACGCTTCGTTGCCTCGATTGGGTAATCGCCGTCATCATGGATGATACCTGATAGGCTCCGTTGTAGACAGGACGAGATAAGAGTAGCGAAGCGTCATGATCGCGGCCTCCGTACGCAGGCCCCGCGCATCATTGTGATCGTTTCACTCCGGTAAGGTTCGGGTGCCGGCGTGACTGGATTCCTGGTATTGCCGGATCTGTCTCATGTCCACACCGTTCAGGATCGCGCCAACGCATTGAAGTCTCACACCGTCGTCGGCTCCCAGAACCTCGCGTATGAGTTCCTTCGAGGTCTCGCCCCATTTCACGACGAGGAGCGCGCAATCGACTTTTCTTGCGAGAATCCTCGCCTCGCTCGCAGCACTCAGGGGCGGCAGATCGACGACGACATACTTGAAGTGAGTCGCCGCATCCCGGAGAACCTGGTCGATCTGCTCGCCGACCAGAAGGTGACTTGGATGCGGTAGGTCCGGACGTTTGATCATGGGAAGCATCGCGACCCGGCGGACAGGGCCGCAGTGCAACGCGTCGTTCCAGGAACATACACCTGCGACGACGTCAAGAAGACCGACCTTGGCATCCGGAGCGAAAATCGTGCTGAGGTGGGGATTCCTTGTATCGCCATCGATCAGCAAGGTCGGCCCATCTTCCCGCCTGAGAAGCGTCGCGAGATTGGCTGCAACTAGCGACCTGCCCTCTTGCGGAGCGACAGACAGAATCCCGATGACCTTCGAACTCTCCGGCCCCCTCCCGGCAATCGAGAGCGACACCGATCTAAGGGTCTCGGCAAACCTCGACTCTGGGAAGAAATCGACGAACTTGCCAAGGATATGTGATACCTCTTTCGGACCCTTCGAGGAACTGCCAGTCGGAACGCTGAACTTGTGCCGTCGCCCGATATTGGGGGTGGAAATAACCGGCAGCAGTCCAAGACACCGCAATCCGAGCTCCTCGCGAAGGTCCTTGCCAGTTCTAACCGACTCGTCGCTATACTCGCGCACGGTCCCCCACGCTCCCCCGATGAGCGCTCCGACGAGTGCTGAAAGAACGATGCTGATGATAGGCTTCGGCTGACTGGGCTGCAGTGGAGGGGCTGCCAAGGCCACAACTCGCGCATCGCTTAAGGGGAACGATTGCTGCTGGATCGTTTGCTGATAGCGCTGTGAGAAAGTGTCGTAGAGGCTTTTATAGGTGTCGGCTGAACGCTCAAGCTCGCGCAGCTGGACAAGCTTGGCGTTTGCGTCGGCAGCAACGGAAATCAAGTTGTTCACATTGCGGTCGAGTTCCTCCAGCCGGGCCCTCGCAATCTCGAAGTCGCTCTCATAGCTCTGCGCAACTGAGCCAAGCTCAGAGAGGATCTGGTGCTGGATCTCCGCCTTCTCGGTTCTATATTGAACCGCTCGCTCATGATCCGGCCCGAAGCGCGCACTGATCTCCGCCTCGCGCCTCCCGGCCTCGATATAGCGCGACTGCAGATCAGTGATGACATTGTTTTTGAGGCCCTCGCCTACCAATGCATCGACTTGGTTCGTTCTCAAGACATAGCGAATTCTGTCCAACCGTGCGCCTGTGCGCACCACCTCCCCGCGGGCGGCAGCGAGTTGGGCATTGAGTTCGGAAAGCTGCAGGTCCGTAACGAGCTGCCCGCCGACGGCAATCAGATTGTTGCGGGCGCGGAATTGCTGAACGGCGAGGTCCGAATCGACCGCCTGTTGCCGCAGCTCTTCGAGCCGCGCAAGAAGCCAAGCGTTGGCGCGCCGCGTTGAATCGTATTTCCCTTCAAGCTGATCGGTGAGATATGCCTCGACATAGGTGTTGACGATGCGCGCCGATTGATCCGCATTCGCCCCCGTGTAGCTGATCGAGATGAGGTAGGTCTTGCCGACCCGCGTGATTGTTGTCCGACGCAGGAGTCGGTAGGCGGCCGTCCACCGGGCGGCTTCCCGTGCCCGCGCCTCATTGGGAGTGGACGCAGGATTGTCCTGTATCAGGCTGATGAGAGAGCGAACCGTCCGGTCAACCGACCGGCTTAACCAGGTGAGAACCCAGCCATCATCGGTCCAAAACACCTGATCGTCGATAAGATTCAGTCTGTCGACCACCGCAAGCGCAATCTTCTCAGTTTTCAGGACCTCGACCTGACTATCGACAACAGTCGAAGAATCCACCGAGCCGATCTCCGTCACCGCCGAGACGTCCTGAACGGCGCGAACCTGCCGGCGATCGATCATGATGCTAGTGGTCGCCGTGAACAGGGGCACTGACGTGGTCACGAACACTATCCCAGCCAGCGCGCCAAGGAATGCGAATAAAAGGATTATTTTCAACTGCCGTCTGACAGCCGCAAGGATGAGCTTCACATCGAAGTAATCACCCTGATCTCTCCCGTAAGAAGATGCGAAGTTCGGCTCTTCGAGAGTATTTCGCGCGAATAGCTGCAGCATGCGGTTCCTCGCAACTTGTTCCGGCACTGACGCATCACAGCTCCCGTTGGTCCCGACCGATGCGGGATCCAAGAGGCCCAGGCTCATTCACAGCTACGGTACAAGACCCTTCTGTTCGTTGAAGTCCTGTATGCTCTGCAATGTCACTGCCAATACGCGTTTTTCTAAGATGCTCTCATGCCAATCTATGGCGGCGACTGGACATAGCCAGTCGTTCAAGTGTCAGTCGGCTTTCTACTGAGAACATCGCGCGAGAGGCGGGTCCGCTCTGTCCATCCAACGCTCTAGCTTGGCCCGGATAGGTTTAATTTAGTTGCTATCGCGGCTCGCGCTTTCAACTTTGATTGCACGGGCGCAGAGATATCTCCGATGCACCGAACGCACTTGCCCGAGTGTCAGCACTCTGCTGGAAAGAGCATCGTCAGGCCCACGGACGGAGCACGACTTGGCGCGACACGTCCGTTCCGTGCCAGAACCTGAGGCATACTTGGGGACCCGGATCCGGTTCTCCGTCAAGCCACGTGGCAGGCGCAACATGAGACATGCTCACACGAGATCGACGTAGCTTGAGCGCATCGTGCAGATCCGGCTATTCGCTGACGCGATCATTCAGTGCGCGAAGAACGATGCGCCGCTTAAGAGTTCGAACATCGGATCAATCCCGAAAGCGGAGCCTGACTCTAGAGCACCGTTTGGACCGGAAAACCAGGGCCACTTTTCGCTGACACAGCCCTTCGGGTCCGCACGATGCGCCAGGGCTGCCGCCCGACGATGCTTCTCTGTGTTCTTCCAGTGTGGATCCAATGGTATGCCGGAACTCCGCTGCGCTGGATCCAGCCATGGAAGGCTAATTTAGCGCAAGGTGTGCATCGCCACCGGCAGAGGTCCGACCATTGTTCTTGGCGGACGGGGCATTATAAACACCGCCGACAACTTTGGCTTTCGAGTAACGCACAAAGCAACGCAGGTAGGCTGAACCATTGCAGTAACGACGCGTTCGTCAGGCGCGCCACATGCAGCGTCAGTGATGATTCCGTTGCGCGTCGGTTTGCTATTTCTCCGCACCACGAATCCGCACATTGGTGACAGGAGGCCACCCATGGCCATGCTTACATCGAGGCTGACAGTCCCATATGAGTTTAAACCGACACTGCGCTCGCGAGGTGCGGAGCTAAGCAGACGCGCGTTCGACCTCATCCTTGCAGTAGTGGCACTTATCCTTGCTCTGCCGGTTCTTCTCGCCATAGCGGTCGTGATACGGGTCGACTCGCCTGGACCTGTCCTGTTCTGTCAGGTCCGAGGAGGGATCAACGGCCGTCCGTTTCGGATGTACAAGTTCCGCACGATGACGGTCACCGAAGATGGCGGAGTGATCACTCAGGCCACACGCGGCGATCCGCGCGTCACGCAGTTGGGACGCCGTCTCCGGCAAACGAGCCTCGATGAACTTCCGCAATTGCTCAATGTCATTCGAGGCGAGATGTCACTGGTCGGACCTCGTCCGCACGCGCTTCAGCACGATATCGAATTCAGCAAGATTGTCGACCGATACGCTCTGAGAAGTCGTGTGAAGCCGGGCATCACGGGATGGGCGCAGATCCATGGCCTTCGCGGCGGAGTATCGACAGTCGAAGCCATCCAACGACGGGTCGACCTCGACAACGAGTACATCGCGCATCGCAATTTGCGCCTTGATATCCTGATCCTCGTTCGGACGGTCCGTGAGGTGTTCCGTCAAACGAATGCATACTAGCGCATGATGTAGACCCGAAGGGCCGCGTCTGACGATGCGCTGCGAAAAGGAGTGAGCATCGGATCGATCCCAAAAGTGAAATCCACTCTCGAATCCGATGCTCTGGATCGGCTCCATCTGCATTGAGCTCGACGTCAAGATGCATCTGTGGGAGAACCGCATGCCACTTTCATCGCTCGAATCGACCTCGGCGCCTAGCGCGAAATGGCGGTTCCAGACTTTCGGTGACATGGACCTCCGGTCCGGTTTCAGCGCTGCGCTGACCCAGGCGCTCGCCGGACTAGCGCTTCTTGCGGTCTGCAGCGGCCAATGCCTCGCACTGGGCGCAGAGGCGGACACCCTGCATATTGCACCTGTACCTGCGGGATCGGGGGACGGATCCGACTGGGCGAACGCCGGGGCGCTCAATTGGCTTCCCGAGTTCATCACCAAACTTTCGCCCGGAGGCTCGATCCTTCTGAAGGCGGATGCGGGTCCCTACCGGGTCGATCGGCAGATCTCCATCCGGAAAGGCGGCAGCGACGGGGCGCAGATCACGATCCGTGGCGTGGATGAGAACGGGAATCCCGCGGACGCCGAGATTCTCGGGTCACGTGCGGATCCCTGGCGACAGGGCGCGCATCCCGGCCCGGAGGTCTTTCGACTCCTAACAGGAGCGAACTATCTCGTCTTCAAGAATATCGCCTTTGGAAACACTGGTGACGGCACCTTCCGGGTGGCGGGCAATATCCGCGGTCTGCGCATTGAAGACGTCTCCGCTCGGAACGTCCGCCGCTTCTTTGAGGTCAATCCCAGCGGCGCGGAACAAAGCGCGCGTGTCGATGATCTGACGATCCGGCGCGTGTCGGTTCGGGGATATTCCAAGGGAGCGTTTCGCATAAGAGGCGATTCAAGCAACGTCATCATGGAAGACGTCCTCGGTGACAGCGAACGTCAGGACGGCGACAATTTCGCGGTCGGCGTTGCCCTTGAGGACACGGTCCATGACGTCGTTCTGCGGCGCGTGACGATGATGAACAGTCACGACAGCACGAACGAGTACTGGAATGGCGACGGATTCACGACCGAACGCAGGGTCCGTAACGTCAGCTTCGAAGATACGGTGGCATCCGGGTCCACCGATGGCGGCTATGATCTCAAATCGTCCGCGACGACCCTGCGTCGTACTATTGCCGATGATAACAAGCGTAACTACCGCATTTGGGGCGACGTCACGATCGTCGATTGTGTCAGCCGCGATCCTCACAAGCGCGGCGGAAGCGGCCTGCAAGACCATTTTTGGATTGCAAAGGGAGCTAGGGCGGATGTCTCCGGATGCGTGATTGAGGATCCCGATGAGCAGACCACGGCCTTTGAGGTCGAACCCGGAGGATCGCTCGTCGTCCAGAACTCGTCGATCAAGACGAACCCAAGTGGAAAGCTATCGTTGGTCCGCGAGGGCGGCCATCTCCAGATCACTTCAGGTCAATAGCAATCAGATCGAGGTCCGTTATGAAGATCTGTGTTCTTGGTCTCAGAGGCATGCCCCATGTCAGTGGGGGCATCGAGATGCACTGCGAGCAACTCATCCCACGGCTGAAAAAGCGCCGGCCGGAGGATCAGTTCACCGTTATCGGGCGCAGGTCCTATTGCCCCAACGACGTCTCGGAATTCAATGGCGTACGGATCGTGGCGCTGGCACATGCAAGGGGCAAGTACCTCGAAACGATCTCGAACGCCCTGATCGGGCTCCTATATGCCAGATTCCGGCTTCATGCCGAAATCCTACACATCCACGCGATCGGTCCGGCCTTGATCGCTCCGTTAGCAAAGATGCTTGGCATGAAGGTGCTTGTGACCTACCACGGCGCCGATTACAACCGGGCGCGCTGGAACGCACTCGCCAAGGCGGTCCTGCACGTGGGCGAGTTCTGCGCGGTCCATTTCGCCGATCATATCATTTCCGTATCCCCGTCCGCCGCAGACCACTTGAGGCGCCGCTATCGGTCGCGTTCGTCGCGCATCTCGTTCATCCCCAACGGCTCAAATCACATGATAGGGTCCGATGCCGGTAACGGCGCGAACCAAGCGGTCTTGTCGCGGTACGGGCTGCATCGCCGTGACTATATCGTCACTGTAGGGCGTCTCGTACCGGAAAAGGGGATCGAGACTCTTATTCACGCATATCGCGGCGTCGCTCGCCCATCGAACCTCGTCGTCGTCGGGGGCTCCTCGTTGGAGGATCGATACGCCGAATACCTGCACCGCGAGTCCGATGATCGGGTTATCTTCACCGGCGCCCTCGATCCGGCCAACATTCGCGTCCTTTTGGCGAACGCCGCGTTGTTCGTCCTTGCGTCCCGGCACGAGGGCCTGGCCATTGCCGCCTTGGAAGCCGCAGCGTCCGGGTGCCCGGCTCTCTTAAGCGACATTCAGGCCAATCTCGATCTTGGCCTGCCGGTAACGAACTATTTCAAGACGGGGGACGAGGACGACCTTCGAAGAAAGCTGCACGAGCCGCATCAGGCGTATCTCGTTCCGTCGACGAGCTTCTTGCGCAACTACGACTGGGACACGATCAGCGATGAGACTAGCGCGGTGTATGAGGCATTGTGTCAAAGACCGGCGGAGGGCGCCTTGAACGGGCTCATCCCCTGGCTCCATTGATACTGTGATACACATCCATGATTCTGGCGGCATGCGTTCGTGGTGAGAGTTCCTCGGCCACCTTGCGGCGGGCATCGAGGGACAGAACGACGTCCCTCGGCGCAGCGAGGACGCGCATGGCCGCGTCCGCAAATTCGCCGACCGTGGCGTGAGGCTCGACCAGGATTCCGCCGGACCAGCGAGCCACGATTTCGGAATGACCAGCATCGTCGGTTGCAACGAAGGGAACGCCGAGCAGCAAAGCCTCGACAAGAGTTCGGCCGAAGGGTTCGCCAAAGGCCGGGGCGAGGAGGATGTCCAGAGTTGCGATGTTCATCTCGGGCGGCGACCGGAAGCCCGCCAAGACGAGCCTATCGGCAATCCCGAGATCTGCGGCGCGCTTCTCCAGATCATCGCTTTGGAAATCGCGTTCGCGGCCAAAGATGACGAACCGCGCGCGGGATTCTCGCGCGGCGATTGCCGAACAGACATCGAGGAAGAAGTCCGGTCGCTTCCGAAACTGAAAGTTGCCGATGAACCCGATGAGAATCGGCTCCGCGTCTTCCGGCGCATGGGCACGGAATTCCTCCCGCCAGCCCTTGGGAGGCTCGAGCATGGGATCCGGGAAAGGATTGAGAATGCACGTGACGCGGTCTCTGGGCAGAAATCGGAGATCACGCCGACAGGGATCCGATATAGTGATGATGCTGTGTGACTGCCGCACGAGCGCTCGATCGAACCAGCGCATCCGCAAGAGCGCACGATGGTGATAGACGAGCGGCAACCCGAGCATCCGTCCCGCGATACCCCATGATTGGAGACTCCAGATATCGTTGCAGTGAACAATGGCACCGGGCCCATAGGATCTCAGCGTCCGGACGCGGCGGGACAGCCTTGCGATGTCGGCGACGGGATCGCGGGCCTTCGCCGGGGCGTCTCCAGTGGAGTGCACGTCAAGGTCCATTTCGGCGGCTTGACGCGCGACGTTCGAAGTCGGTGCGGTCAGAACGATACATTTGATGCCGTGGTCCGCCGCCAGGGATCGCGCAAGGTGGAAGGTCGATATATGACTTCCGCCCACGGTCGAGCCCGTGAATGGAAACAGGATCGGTCCGAAAGTTGCGTTGGTCTTGGACGTCATTGGCCCTCACAAGGTCCCTGCGTTGATCATTCTCCAAGTCAAACGGCCTGCCCGCAACGATACGCTAAAACTCAGGGACCCATAGCGTTGCGCGACACAATGGCTCTATAAACCCAGGAGAGAGGCGACGAGCACCCGCTGAATTTCCGACGTTCCCGAATATAGCCGACTGCCCAATGCATCGCGCAATTCGCGCTCGACTTCCAATTCCATCATATAGCCGTAGCCGCCGTGGATCTGGATGGCGTCCTCCGCGCATCGTACCCAGTTCTCGCTGATCGTGAGCTTTGCCAGAGCCGCGTCGAGATAGACGTTTCGCCCCTTGGTTTGGAGCCAGGCCGTCCGATACAGCGCTGCCCGCGCCTGATCGACCCGCATCTTCATATCGACGATCTTGCTGCCTACCAACTGGAACTTGCCAATGGGCTGGCCGAACTGCTTCCGGTCCCTCGCGTAGCGGATGGACATGTCGAGCAGTCGCTGCATCGCACCAACGGCGTTGGCAAGGATGCAGGCTCGTTCCCAGTTCATGGAATGCGTGAAAAGACTCTGACCGCTTCCCTCTCGCCCAAGGCAGTTCTCCGCCGGGACTTCGCAATCGTCGAAGAACAGTTCCGCCATCGGCGATGTGCGAAGGCCCATTTTCTCGAGAGGACGTCCGACTTGAAAGCCTGGGTACTCTTTCTCGATGAGAAAGCCGCAAATGCCATTCGGCCCGGCAGACCGGTCGAGGGTGGCGTACACGACGATAAGGTCCGCGACATTGCCGTTGGACACGAAGGTCTTGCTGCCATTCAGCACATACCGGTCGCCGCGCCGTTCCGCCGTCGTCCGGAGGCTGTACGCGTCCGATCCCGATCCGGGCTCGGTCATCGCGTTTCCACCGATCAGGGTGCCGTTGCAGAGATCGGGCAGGTATTTCCACTTTTGCGACTCCGACCCGAAATCGCGCAGCGGGACCTCGACCGTCCACATCTGGGCGTTGATCGAGAACACCAGGCCATTGTCTCTGCATGCATATCCAAGGTTCTCGAGCACCCCCACCGTCGTCAGCGGGTCGGCCCCCATCCCGCCGTAATCCGTCGGGACTGGAAGGCCATGGATCCCGAACTTGGCACATTTGAGCCAGCCTTCACGGTTGAACTCGCCTCGCTTGTCTCGCTCGCGCAGACCGTCATTCAGCTCTTCGCTGGCAAAGCTCTTGACAGCCTTCCGCAGCTGCATCTGTTCATCGGACCAAGCGAAGTCCACGGATCAGCTCCCGCTCCAGCTTTTCAGGGTCTGATAGTCGATCTTGTCGGTCGATGTCTTGGGAAGCGAGGAATGGAAACTGAACCGGTCCGGAATCATGTAGATCGGAATGTGCTCGGAGCAATACGTCTTCATGTCGATCAGCGACAAGGGCTTCCCTTCCTTGGACACGATGTGGGCGTGGACCCTCATTCCGACGCTCTCGTCCGCCAACGCGACAACGGCAGCTTCCCGAATGCCCGGATGGCGGTAGAGGCATACTTCGATCTCGCCCAGTTCGACACGGAACCCGCGCTTCTTGATCATCCTGTCCTTGCGACCGAGGTAACGAAGGTTGCCGCCCGCCTCCTCGCGAACGATGTCGCCGGTCCGGTAATATTTCTTGCCCTGCACCTCGATGAAACACCGTTGTGACTGCTCGGGCAAATTCCAGTAACCTCTCGTAACTGCGGGCCCGGAGATGCACAGCTCACCCTCAAATCTTTCGCTCGCCTCGGTTCCATCAGGCTGAACGAGAATGCCTTCAAGATGCGAGCAGACCTTTCCAATTGGAACCGGCTCCATCTGCTCGGCCGGAATTGGCGTCTGAACCTGGTAATACGTGCAGACATTCGTTTCAGTCGGGCCGTACAGATTGAAATACTGCGGATGCGGCCAATACGTCGTCAGCAGTTTCAAGTGATTGATAGGGAACACCTCGCCGGCGAACAGAACCAACCTCAGCGCCGAGCAGTCGCGTGTGTCGAGCTGCCCAAACTGGGCCATAAGGCTCAGGATCGACGGAGCCGAGTACCAGACCGTGATCCTGTGATCTGCAATCAGCTTAGCGAGCTCGTAAGGCTGCTTTCCAATCTCCTCACCGATAATGAGCAAGGTTCCGCCATGTTTCACGGAACTGAAGATATCAAAGACCGACAAGTCGAAATGGAACGGAGCGTGGGATGAAAACCGATCCGATGGCGCGAGGGCAAAAGTGCTCGCGCACCACTCGACGAAACTTACCGCATTGCCATGCGTAAGCTGGACGCCTTTTGGCTTTCCGGTGGAACCGGATGTGTAAAGGATGAAAGCCAGATCGTCGGTCCCGGCTGGAGATACGGCGAATGACATCCCTGCGCGGATACTGCAGGCGAGTGTGGCTCGCGCCTGATTGCCGTCTGCCGCCTCATCGATAGAAAGAATGGCAGGATGCCACTCCTCCTCGTCGCGCGCTTCAAGCGCCGGCTCGAAGCGCTTCTCAATCACGATGGCGGCCACCCGGCAATCGGCAAGGATGTACTTGTTGCGCGCGGCCGGTCCGGTCGGATCGATCGGAACATAAGCGGCACCGGCTTTCAGGATTGCGAACAGTGTCACGGCGGCATTGATCGACTTGTGAAGCCAGAAGCCGACGCGATCGCCAGGCTGAACACCGAGGCTGACCAATCGGTCACGCAGCCGATTGGACTGGGTATCGAGTTCCTCATAAGTCAGGGAGCTGCCATCGAGCTCCTGAATCGCGACTTTGTCCGGCCAGCGATGCGCGGTATCAAGAAGATATTGATGGAGTTTCATCTGATAGATCCTCCGGCGTACGACCTCGCCTTTCGTGCGAAAAAGTGGGTCCACTCTTCATGTCCGATGCGTTGCTTAAGGAATTGAGCATCGGATCGGTCCCAAAAGTGGAGACCACTTGAAGGGTCGATGCGCTAGCGCACGAGCGAACGCTTCGAGTCGACGAGTTCGCAAATGGCCTGCAACGTATTCAGGTGTTCCTCGTCGGCCTCATGGGCTTTGATCGGGATGTCGAATTCACGCTCGAGGAACGCAACCAGCTTTAACATCGCCAAGGAGTCAAGGATGCCCGTCGAGACCAGCGGCGTGCTCGGCGTGAGTTGCCCTGGTTCCTCCCCCGGAAGGAATTCCTCAAGGATATAGTCCTTGACGACGGACATCGTGGCGCTCTGATCTGTCATGAAAGCTGCTCCATCTGTCTCGCAGCGACAAATGATCTGCACTATTCCCGATTCTAGATAAGTCTCTTTCAAAGGCTAGAGTATCGATCCCACAAGTGGACCCAGTTTGGGGTCGATACTCTAGGAAGCACGCAGGGCGGTCGATCTGCCAAGTTTCCGTCGAATAAGTCGCCCAATGACTAATTTAGAAGCTGGCCCGTACTGGACCTCCCACCGCGGCGCGGTCAAAGATCGTCATGGTTCGCGCATCATGCGGATGCGAAGGGCCGCGTCAGCGAAAAGTGGTTCCGGTTTTCCGCTGAGAACGATGCGCCAGCCAAGAGAAGGAGTATTGGATCGATCCCCACCTGGGGTCCACTTTTGGGATCGATGCACTAACTGCCATCCACGAGAACCGGACGGCCGGAAATGACCTTTAACGGAGGCCACAGCGGTGGAGGCTCCTGTCACATCAGTGCGCTCGGCGCGACCACGCGAAGCCGATAACGTCCTCGTCGGAAGTCCGCCTTCCAAGGAGGCCAGCGCCGCCCAGGCCTACTGGGAGCAGGTGCGCCACGATCTGACATTCCGTCGTCTTTTAAGGCTCGGGACCATCATCGTCGAACTCGCGCTCGTCGCAGTCGCGGTCAGGCTCCTCAATATCGAGAGTCCTGCTTTCGAATCCGTGCTCATGCTGGCTTTCGGCGGCTTTCTTATCCATCACTTTCTGCCGGTGCCATGGCGAATTCCCTTCTTTGCATCTCTATCGCTGGCCACCGTGCCGCTCGTCTTCGGCTGGCAGGCCAGCACGTGGCTGCTCGCCTTCGGGGGGCTGCTGATCGCGCTCTGTCACGTACCGGTCGCATTTCACATGCGCGTTGCGCTGATCGTCGCCCTGACGCTTGCGCTGGCTCTCGCGCGCAAGCAGGTATTTCCCGTATTCGCCGCGATACCACCGACGATCTGGCCGATCCTGGGATCAATGTTTATGTTTCGATTGATCGTCTACCTTTATGACCTCAAGCATGCGGCCGCGCCTTTCAGCGCGAGCCGTGCCGTGGCTTACTTCTTCATGCTGCCGAGCGTCTGCATGCCGCTCTTCCCGGTCGTCGACTACAAGACGTTCCAGCGTAGCTTCTACAATGCCGATTCCTTGCGCCTGTACCAAACGGGTGTGAAGTGGATCCTTCGAGGGCTGATCCACCTGACCCTGTACAAGGCCGTATATTTCCTGGCTGTGGTCGAGCCGGGAAGCGTCGTCAATGGAACCGACGCGGCGAGGTATATGGTCTCGACGTTCCTGCTGTATCTAAAGATTTCCGGCCTATTTCACATCATAGTCGGGCTCCTTCAGCTATATGGCTTCGGTCTTGCAGAGACGCATCACTTCTATTTGTTTTCGGCGAGCTTCACCGACTTCTGGCGCCGCATCAACATTTACTGGAAAGACTTCATTCAGAAAATCGTATTCAATCCCGCATACTTCCGGTTGCGCAAGAGAGGCGAGACGTTCGCGGTCGCGACTGCGACCCTGATCGCCTTTGCGGCGACTTGGCTTCTTCACTCCTACCAGTGGTTCTGGATCAGAGGCAATTTCCCTATCGTGTGGGCCGACATCGTGTTCTGGTTCGGGTTGGGATTGGTCGTCCTGGTCAACGTGCTGCTGGAATCCCGAAAAGGGCGCCAGAGAACGCTGACTAAGCCTATGCGAACTCTCCGGGACGATGCCATTCTTGCCGTGAAGACAGCGGGCACGTTTGCGGCGATCTGCGTGCTCTGGACCATCTGGAGCACGCCCGATGTAGCCGCGCTCACCGCTCTCTGGCAGGGCATCCTTAACTCGGGTCCGGCAGATGTCCTAGCCCTCCTCGGCATTCCGGTAGCCGTGGGCGTCCTGGGCGCCATATTCCGGAACAGGAAGCGCGAGACCTCCGGAACGGACACTGGTGGCGATGACAGAAACTTCATGATTCAGGCTGGGGCCGTGACGCTGACAGCCGGTCTCCTCATCGTCGTGGCGCTGCATCCTTCTCTGCTCCAGCCGGTATCGCCGGCGCTCGCGAATCTGATCACCGACCTGCGCGATCGCAACCAATTGAATGCGGCCGACGAAATGAAAATGGTGCGCGGATACTATGAGGATCTCGGCGATGCCGGGCGGTTCAACAATGAATTGGGCATGATGTTCGGCGTGGCGCCTGCGGACTGGAAGGGATCGGTCCCGGTAGTGGAGACACATGACGCCATCGAGGCACAGTTCGTACCCTCAACGGCAACGTCCGCGACCAGAACGATCCGTACGATCAATAGCTTTGGGCTGCGCGACCGTGAATACCCGCGCGATCACGATTCCGAGACTTTCCGGATCGGTCTCGTCGGTTCGTCCCATGACATGGGGTGGGGAGTAAAAGATGACGAGACGTACGAGAACGTTGTCGAGGATCGGCTGAACCGGGAGTTGGGACCTGTAACCGGAAAAAAATTCGAAGTCATGAATTTTTCCTTCGGGGGATATGGCCCAACCCAGAAGCTCGCCGTGATTGAGCAGCGCATGCTCCCGTATCGTCCGGACGTCGTCTTGTACGTTGCGAACACGACCGAGTTTCTGTGGGTGTTCAAGTCGGCATCGAAGCTCGCGCGGTATGCTCTTCTCGATCAGTTTCCCTATATCGGGGACGCAATCGAACGGGCGGGACTCAATCCCGCGATGCTTCCCAAGGATGACGTTCTCACGCGCAAATTGGCACCCTTTGCAGAAGATGCCCTCTCGGCTTTGCTACGCCGCTTCCGCGATGAAACGCTCGAGCGCAACGCCCGTCCGGCGCTTGTTCTGCTTGAAATCCCCAAGGATGGCCGGAGCCGTAAACCGGAATTCAACCGCTTAGTGAACATCGGGTGGGCGGCCGGGCTTCCCGTTCTTGATCTTCAAGGATCATTTGCGAAAATCCGAGACCGGCAATCACTCTGGGTCGCACCGTGGGACAACCATAGCAATGCGGAGGGGCACCGCCTGCTCGCAGATCGTCTCTACACTCTTCTGGTTCAGCAAGAGCTGGTGCCTACGAAGCCTCCGGAGGAACGCTCCGGCAGCCAGGACGCGAGATAGATGGAGGCAATGGGTGAACCAGTGATGCCGGCCAGCGGGCGCGGCCAGACCAGATCAGCGGATGGCGCGTGCCCTGCCCGCGTCTCCCTGATCATACCGGTCTACCGGATGGAGACGGAGCTGTGGCAGTGCCTGGAATGCATTGCTAGGCAAACCTTTGGCGATTTCCAGGTTGTGGTCGTCGATAACGAGCCTGCGGCAGACGGCGGCGTCAGCGCGGGAATCGGGGCCGTCATCTCCGCGTTGGCGGCCGCGGGCCTGCGAGTGCGCGGCATCGGCTGCCGCCAACCCGGGTCGTACCATGCGCGCAATGCCGGCGTCCTCAATTCGCAAAGTGAACTGATCGCGTTTACCGACGCCGATTGTCAGCCGCTGCCGGAATGGCTCGAGGCGGCAGTCGAAGCCTGGGACGCGCACGTTCGTCCAGGCGTTGTCTCGGGTCCCGTGGCGCTCTATCCGACCGATCAGTGCTCGACCTCTCTTTACGAGATGCGTTTCAGCTATCTCGGCCTGGTCAACGGCAAGGGTGACTCATTCGTGACCGCCAATTGGCTTATCGCCAGAGAGATCCTTATCGAGTTGGGTGGCTTCGATGCGTCGCTGCGATCCGGCGCCGACGTCGATCTTTCAAGACGTATCAAGGCCGCTGGCCATCATCTGATCTATGCTCCAAATGCCGTCGTGCGGCATCCCACGCGAGCCACGCTTGAAGAACTCCTGAGGAAGCATCGCCGTACGGTGGGTGGTGCATGGAACCGTACTCCGAGGCGTTTGAGGACCCTGCGTGTTCTGAGACATGTTCTCAAACGCGGATGGTCGCGCTACCGCGATCTGCATCGGGCTAGAGCCAGCGAAATGGAGCTTGTGACGGGACTGCTCAAGGTACAGCGTGCCATAACGGCGGCCGAGATCCGAGAAACGATCCGCCTCGCGTGTGGGGGTGTGCCCGAGCGCTAGCGCATCGTGCGGACCCGAAGGGCTGCGCCCAACGATGCGCTTCTTAAGGGATTGAGCATCGGATGGATCCCAAGAGTGGGGCCACTTTTCACGTCCGATGCTCTAGTCGCGCGGCGGAAGATGCTCCGGCGCGACATTGCCGCTCCGATGGGCCACGGAAGGCGGTGACAGGCCACGACAATGCGGAGTGTCGCTCCTTCGGCGTCTTCGCCGGGATCGGTCTCAATGCATTCTGCTGTCTCGCCCGGATTCGTCGCTTGGACCACTTCTTGCCACCTCTATCTCATAC
Organism: Microvirga sp. GN3; assembly: GCF_055792825.1. Taxonomy (NCBI): domain Bacteria; kingdom Pseudomonadati; phylum Pseudomonadota; class Alphaproteobacteria; order Hyphomicrobiales; family Methylobacteriaceae; genus Microvirga; species Microvirga sp. GN3. The sequence continues at coordinate 631 of NZ_JBVVAK010000111.1, read as the reverse complement.
TGGCGCACGATCCGCTCATCTCCATCGGGGACGCGCCTTATGTGGTAGAGCGGAACGCCGTCGGCGGTAGACGGAAGCAGGTTGACAATGCTGAAGACGCCATGAGGCATGTTGCACAGAGGCGTTTCCTTTGCCCGAACATGTTGGCCGATCTTGAACGCATGCGTCGTCATAGGGTCGCCCTCCAAAAGAGAATCGGACGCAACCACGCTGCCACGATCCCGTTGCGAACGGGAAATGTCGGCAAGTTAGCCTCGGCCGACGTTTCCCAACAGAGAACTCAACGACTGGCCATATCACGATCATCGCTATGGGGCGAGGCAGTCAAACTTATCGCCCGCTGATCCGATGCACGGTATTATCCTGCTCATGCAGGAGGTCCGACATTCAAGCAAGGCCTGTCCTTTCTAGTTTAGCGGTCTCGGGTCGCTTGACCGCCAAGAACAGGCAATTCGGGACTCATTAGTCTTGACAGACTATTAGGGATCAAAACTAGAGCAACGGGCATTCAGACGAATCCATATCCGGCCGCGGTGAAGTAGTTGCGGCATTCCTCAGCCTCGACCCCATCGCAGATGTCGCCGATGGCCCGCCAGAGCGCGTCAAAGGTGCGGGCTTCGGCCTTGCGCAG
>NZ_JBVVAK010000110.1:0-27148 GCF_055792825.1 Microvirga sp. GN3 | reverse complement strand
CTGCAAGCTCAAAGAGTTCAAGCGCATTGCCATGAGAGCCGACAAAACCGACCAAAGCTTCTCCGCCATGATCTATCTCGCAGCCGCCGTCATCAATTCACGATAAATCCCCACAAGCCTTAGCCCGGAACATGCTCATCGAGGCATCGATTTGCAACCGTGCAAGGGTTTTAGGAAGCGCATTCCTTGCGGGCATGCTCCAGGGCTTTGCTGAAGCCATTGAGCGAATAGCGGTCGGTCAGGCTCGAGCCGCGGGCCGATTGCATCTTCACGGTCACTGTTCCGCTCCTCGCCATGGTGGCGATGGCCTGGCCTTCCTCGGCGGGATTCTTCAACCAGGCATTGGCGGCCTTGGTGATCAGGGCATAGGACGCATTGCCGATGGCGGCCTCGGCCGGGCCGTTCTCCTTGGCCGTGAAGCCAAGCACCAGGGCGACTTCGTTCTTCACGTTCTCCGCCGGGCGGAAGGACACGAAAAGATAGGCCGGATCCCGATTCAGGTTCTTCGGCAGCCGGTCCTTGGGCTGGCTGAGCGCATAGCAGATCTTCGAGCGGCCGGTCAGGGCCGTGTAGACGCCCCAATCGCCGTAAGAGGTGAGGAGCGAGGCGCCGCCCGGGCCGGTCGCGGCCTGGGCCGGCCTGGCGGCAGTAGCGGCCGCTCCAGCGGCGGTTCCCGCAGCCGCAGCGGCAGCGGGCTTGGCCGCATTGGTCCTGGTCGTCGCTGCAGGTTTGGGCTTCGCGGCCGGCGCCGGTTTGGCGGCAGGCCGTGTCGATTGCTGCCCACGCTGGGACTGAGCCAGAGCTGCAGGCCCGGTTCCGATGACGAATATGGCGGAAAGGATGCCCGCGGCGATGCCGCGCTGGAGAGATGCAGTAATCATGGGGCGGACCATACAACCGGATGGTTAAGAACTCTTCACCATCTCCGTTAAGGCTGCGCCAACGGATTGGCGATGCGTCGAAACGTGGCGGTGGCGACAAGCATGGCGGTTTCACCTGAACCGCAGCCCAATAAAAAGGGCCGCCGAAGCGGCCCAACTCAGTGGCACTCAAAGCTTGTTCGTCTTTTAAAAGTCGGAGGAAACGAAATAACTTTTTTGCGAACAGGATCTCTCTATAACGATCAGAAACAACATTGCAATAAGTCAATATTCTTTGTTCTGAATACGATCCTATTGAACGCAAGGTTAAGCTTGTTTTTCCGTCTCTCTGAGAGCTTTCCGCGCCTTCTCCTTGTGCTCTTCCGTAATGGAACCAGCGACCTGCGTGATCGCGGCGGCCAGCACGGCTGCATCATCGGCAAAGCCGAACAGAGGCAGGAGATCGGTGATCGCATCCGTGGGAAACACGAAATACGCGATGGCGCCGAGGAGAATGAGCTTCACGCGGCTCGGCGTCGAGGGATCGGTGGCACAGAAGAAGGCGGCCACGAGATCCTCCGCGAAGGGGATCTTGCCGGCAACACGCTTCAGCTTGTCCCAGAACCGACGCTTCAGACCCTCTTCGTCACGGGTCTCGTTGCGTATGGCCTCCATCTCGGCCTTGGTGAAAGGCTTCATGAAGGGTGCGCTCATCTATCTGTTCCTTCCTTAAGGGGCGTTCCCGATGGGTCGAGGATAGCTTAAGACGGCCATAGATAGTGGGAGAAAAGCGATGAAGCTCGACAAATTGATGGCAGCCATTGTCACAGGGGGGGCCTCGGGCCTCGGCGAGGCCACCGCGCGCATGCTTGCCGAAAACGGCGCGAAAGTCGCCATCCTCGATATGAACGCCGAGCGCGGCGAAGAGGTTGCCCGCGAGATCGGCGCCGTCTTCTGCAAGGTTGACGTGACGGACGAGGCGTCCATCGATTCGGCGCTGGCCGCCGCTCGCGCCGCCAATGGCATTGAGCGCATTCTCGTCAACTGCGCCGGCATCGCGCCGGGCAAGCGCACGGTCGCGAAGAAGCGCGAAACGGGCGAACTCATCTCCCATGATGTGGCAAGCTTCCGCCGTGCCGTCGAGATCAACCTGATCGGCACTTATGCCATGATTGCGAAATGCGCCACGGCCATGGCCGGCCTCGATCCGGTCACGCCAGACGGCGGGCGCGGCGTCATCGTCAACACCTCGTCGGTGGCGGCCCAGGACGGGCAGATCGGGCAGGCGGCCTATGCCGCCTCGAAGGGCGGCGTTTTGGGTCTCACGCTGCCCGTCGCCCGCGATTTGTCCGGCTTCGGCATCCGCGTGATGACGATCATGCCGGGCCTGTTCCATACGCCCCTGTTTGAGGGCATTGCTGAGGATTACCGCAAGGCGCTGGAGGCCAACGTGCCGTTCCCCTCCCGCCTTGGTCGCCCAGAGGAATATGCGACCCTGGTGAAGGCGATCATCGAGAACGATATGCTCAACGGCGAAGGCATCCGCCTCGACGGCGCGCTGCGCATGCAGCCGAAATAGGCGCGGCGGTCGCTGAAGGCCTATCGCTTCAACAGTCCTGCGGCCATCTGGTCCATGCGCTGCGCCAGCTCGATGTCACGGCGCGTCAGGCCCTTGGCGTCATGGGTGGACAGCGTCACCTCGACCTTGTTGTAGCCATTGCTCCAGTCGGGATGGTGGTTCATGGCCTCTGCCACGAGCGCGACGCGGGTCATCCAGCCGAAGGCCGCGTTGAAATCGTCGAAGACGAAGCGCTTATGAATGGCGTCGCGGCCTTCGACGAGCGCCCAGCCGTCGAGGGCGGGCAGGAGTTCGGCACGTTCGGATTCGGTCAGACGGGGCATAGGTGTGCTTCATCGTGAGGACAGGTTCGCCTTAGTGATGAAGCACAGAAGCGATGTTTCAAGGGCTTACGGAATGCCGAGAAGCCGGATGAGGCCCAGGCTGATCGCAATCAGCACCAGGAGCGAGAGCGTGACCGCAAGCGTCACCCGCCCACCGACATTCCTGAGCACCTTGAGATCGACGCCAAGCCCTAAAGCCGCCATGGAGATGATCGTGAAGAGCGTTGCGGTCGGCACGATCGCCCGCAAGACCGCATCGGGAATGACGCCGAGAGAGCGCAGCAGGGCGAGGCTCAAGAAGCCGACGATGAACCAGGGCACGAGCCGGTTCCAGGACAGACTCGGCTTCGCGTCCGTCGTGCTGCGGCCCATTGCAAGCGACAGCGCGATGACCACCGGCCCGAGCATCAGCACGCGCACGAGCTTCACCAGGGTGCCGAGCTGCGTGCTGACGAGGCTCACTGGTACGGTTGCGGCCAGTACCTGCGGCACCGCATAGACGGTAAGTCCGGCAAGCACACCGTATTGGGTCATCGACAGGTCGAGGAGCGGCACCAGCAGGGGCAGGGTGAGGACGACGATCACGCCGAGGATCGCCGTGAACGCGATGGAGGAGGCAACATCCTCCGGCCTCGCGCCGATGACGGGCGCCACGGCAGCAATCGCCGAGTTGCCGCAGATGGAATTGCCGCAGGCGACGAGCATCGCCATGCGCTTCGGCAGACCGAGCCAGCGGCCGAGTCCGTAGCTCGCCCCGATAGCAAGCGCCACCACGACGGCAATGCCGAGGATAAGTCCGACCCCCGCATCGAATACTGCCTGAAAGCTGATCGAGGCGCCCAACAGCATCACGGCGATCTCGAGCAGGGTCTTGGCGGAAAAGCCGATGCCGGGAGCCCAGCGCTTATCCGGCGTCCAGAGAGTCCGCACGATGGTGCCGATGAGGATCGCGATGACGAGCGCCTCGAGCCAGGGCCGGCCGGTCCAGTGCTCCTCCGCCCATTGCAGACCCATCGCCGCAATCGCAATTGCCGCGCACAAGCCGATGCCGGGCGCCAGTTGCGCGATGCGGTTGATATTCATGGAGATCGTTTCAGTCCTGGGCGTCTTGAGGCAGGGGCTAGTCCCAAGGTGCAGAGGATGCAAGCCTGAAATTACCCCGCTGTCATTCTTAGGAATGACAGCGGGGTAATTCGCGTATCACTTAATTCAAGACGCAAATCCATCCTCGATGGAGCGCCAATCCTGCGTCAGTGTGAACGAGTCGCGGTCGATGACGATGAAGCAGCCGCCGCCGGGATGTTGCGGGCGGCTTTCCTGCCCGATCTCCACCTTCTGCAGATGCGCGGTCAGCAGGCACCCGACGGCGCCATGGGAGACGACGATGATGTCACCGGATGTCTCGTCCTCGCGCAGGATCCGGCGGACGGCGTTCACGATGCGGGACTGTGCGTCGATGGCGCGTTCCCAGCCACGGATGCTCTCATGCGGGCGACCGAAGAATTCGCGCACCACGTCCCAGAATTCCGGCGGCGCGATGAAGCCCGTCGAAGAGCGGTCGTTTTCGCCCAGATCCTCGTCGGTCTCGTAGGACAGGCCGAGCGCTTCCGCCACGATGGCAGCCCCGTCCATCGCCTTCTGCTCGGTGCTGGAATAAACGGCGGACACATCCCGGTTTGCGAGCATTTCTGCGAAGCGCCCCATGCGGGCGCGCCCGATGGCGTTCAAGGGCCATTCGGGGATGGGCTGGTTCGGGTCGATGACCACTTCGGGATGGGTGATGAAGATGAGCGAAGCCATGGACCTCGATGTAACAGTCCTTCAAAGGTGCGTCGAGTCAGCTCAAAGGATAGGCCGCTTCGACGATATAGGGTCCGCCGCCCACGGAATTCCGCGAGGAATACAGAACGAAGCGATCCGCCGAGAAAGTCAGTTTCGGGAAATGGCCGCGGACCGCGATGTAGTCCGCCACATTGATGGGCGAGACATTGCGCAGCCGCGCCAGTGTTATATGCGGCGTGAACTTGCGCGTCTCCGGAGGCAGGCCAGCCTGGCGCAGGAGACGTTCCTGTTCCGCCTGGAGTTCGTTCAACTCGCCGTTGCCGGAGGTGCGGGCGAAGACGGCACGGGGCTTCCCGCCGCCGAATGTGTCCAGTCCATCGATGGTGATGGTGACCGGAGCGCGTTGGCGCCTTTCGCCGAGAATCGAAGTGACATCATCCGCCATGCGGTCGTCGATATCGCCGATGAAGCGCAGGGTGAGGTGATAGTTTTCGGGGTCGATCCAGCGCGCCCCAGGCAAGCCGCCGCGAAACTGCGACAGGGCCAGTGCGATCTCGGGCGGGATCTCGATGCCGGTGAACAGGCGTGGCATGCACCACCTCCCGAGGCTTGCTGACAATGCGTCAGACGATTGGTGGCCGGGTTTGTTCCAGATCGTAAAACGTCATCCCGGACGAGCGAAGAGAAGATCCGGGATCGCTCTAAGAATCTGGCAATGGAACCTCGACTGTCATCCCCGCGAAGGCGGGGATCCATAAACACCGTTCTGCCAGAACAAAGCGCCGTCAGCGGTTATGGATTCCGGGCTCCGCTGCGCGGCCCCGGAATGACAGTGTTTTATTCGTTCAACGTTCCCGGATCGACTGACGCCGTCCGGGATGACGCATTTCGTTACGTGCTTACGGACACGGATTGCAGTGCTCGACGTGGATCGCGTTGATGCGCTCTTCCAGTTCCGGCGTAATCGTCACGTTGATCGAGGCGATGTCCGTCTTCAGCTGCTCCATCGAGGTTGCGCCGATGATGTTCGACGTGAGGAAGAAGCGGGAGTTGACGAAGGCCAGCGCCATCTGGGCCCGATCGAGGCCGAATTCCTTGGCGAGCGCGATGTATTTGCGGATGGCCGCCTCGGCGGTCGGGTTTTCGTAGCGCTCGCCGCGGTTGAAGAGCGTCGTGCGCGATCCCGGCGGGCGCGCGCCGTCGAGATACTTGCCGGTCAGATACCCTTGCGCCAGCGGCGAATAGGCGAGCAGGCTCACGTTCTCACGCATGGTGACCTCCGCCAGCGCCACCTCATAGGTGCGGTTGAGGAGGTTGTAGGCGTTCTGCACCGATTGCACCCGGGCCTGGCCCTTGGCGTCCGCGTGCTTGAGAAAGCTCATGGTGCCCCAGGCACTCTCGTTGGAGAGGCCGAAATGGCGGATCTTCCCGGCTTTCACGAGATCCGTCATGATCTCGACCGTCTCGGCGATGGGGTGGGACTGGCCCTCCTGGTGCTGGAAGATCGTCGGGTTCGAGCCCCAGACCATGGGGCGGTCGGGCCAGTGGATCTGGTAGAGATCGATATAGTCGGTCTGGAGCCGCTTCAGGCTCTTGTTCACCGCCTCCTCGACCTGCGCCCGCGAGAGTTCGCCCTTGGAGCCGTCGTCACGGAACCAGGTGTTGTCGGAGCGGCCGATCACTTTCGAGGCCAGGATCACCTTGTCGCGGCTGCCCCGCGCCTTGAACCAGGAGCCGATGATCCGCTCGGTCGAGCCTTGGGTCTCAGGCCGGGGCGGAATCGAGTAGAGTTCGGCCGTGTCGAAGAAGTTGATGCCCTGGTCGAGGGCATAATCCATCTGCGCGTGGCCATCGGCCTCATTGTTCTGCTGGCCCCAGGTCATGGTGCCGAGACAGATGAGGCTGACATTGAGGTCCGTGCGGCCGAGGCGGCGATATTCCATAGGTCTGGCTCCTCGCGGGGACATGATCCGCCGCGTTCAGGCGAGAATGAGGCGCTGAAGCGATTCAGCGCTGAGAAAGGCGGGCGAGAAAGGTCTCGACGCTGGGCAGGATGCGTTCGACGATGGTCTCGACGCCCTTGCCCGTCGGATGCATCCCGTCGGGCAGGTTGAGGGCGCGGTCGCCGGCGACTCCATCCAGGAAGAAGGGATAGAGCACAAGGTCGTGCTTCTTCGCAATGTCCGGATAGATGGCATCGAATTTCTGCACGTATTCCGGCCCGAGATTGCGCGAGGCATACATGCCCGCGAGCATCACCGGGATGTTGCGGCTTTTAAGGCGCTCGACGATCGCCTCCAGGTTCTTGCGGGTCCCGGCCGGGTCGAGGCCGCGCAGCATGTCGTTGGCGCCGAGTTCCAGGATCACCCCATCGGTGCCGTCCGAAACCGACCAGTCGAGCCGGTCGAGGCCACCCGAGGAGGTGTCGCCGGACACGCCCGCATTGGCGACTTCCACGTTGTAACCCTTGGCCTTCAGCGCCTTCTCCAGCACGACCGGGAAGGCCGCCTCCTGCGGCAGGTTGTAGCCGGCGCTCAGGCTGTCGCCGAGCGCCACGAGGCGGATTGGCTTGGTTTGAGCCTGAGCTGCGGGGAGGGCGACGACCATGGCGGCAAGGGCCGCCGCACACGCAAAAATGATCGTCATGAATGGGCCGGATTGGCGCTTCATCGATAGGCTTCCCATCTAGGCAGAACTAAACAGACGTCTTGGATCGTTTCCAACAGATCGGGTGAATGGGTATGCAGGACAAGGCCATCGCGCTGCATGATGTCGATTTGAGCCTCGGGCGCGGGGCCGCGCGGGTGCATATTCTCAAGGGAATTTCGCTTGAAGTCGACAAGGGCGAGGCGGTAGGCCTGATCGGTCCTTCGGGCTCGGGCAAGTCGACCCTGCTCATGACCATGGCCGGGCTCGAGCGCCCCGATTCGGGAAAAGTCATCGTCGACGGCACCGATCTGTCGGGCCTCGACGAGGATGCGCTCGCCCGTTTTCGCGGCCGGCGGATCGGCATCGTGTTCCAGTCCTTCCACCTCGTTCCCACCATGACGGCGCTGGAGAACGTGGCGCTGCCCCTGGAGCTTGCCGGCGAAAATGAGGCCTTCGAGCGGGCCGAGGCCGAGCTCCAGGCGGTGGGCCTTAGGGATCGCCTTCATCACTATCCGGCGCAGCTCTCGGGCGGCGAGCAGCAGCGCGTGGCCATTGCCCGCGCCATCGTGCCCAATCCGGCCATCCTCGTGGCGGACGAGCCCACCGGCAATCTCGACGAGAATACCGGCGGGTCCATCATCGACCTGCTCTTTGCCCTGAAACGTGACCGGGGCGCGACTCTCGTCCTCGTGACCCACGACCTCAACCTCGCCCGCCTCTGCGACCGCATGGTGCGCCTGCGCTCGGGGCAGGTGGAGGCCGGCGCGGCCTCGGCCGTGGCGTGAGGGTCCAGTCATGCACGGCTCCCTTCCCGCCACGCCGCAAAAGCGCCCCGTCTCGGCCTCCCGGATGCCCCTCCTGCTGCGCCTGGCCTTCCGCGAATTGCGCGGGGGTCTCACAGGCTTCGGCATCTTTCTCGCCTGCATCGCACTCGGCGTTGCGGCCATCGCCAGCGTCTCGTCCCTGTCCCGCTCTCTGACCGAAGGCATCTCCCGCGAAGGCCGTCGGATCCTCGGCGGCGACATGGCCTTCTCGCTGCTGCAGCGGGAGGCGGGGACACCCGAGTGGGCGTTCCTCGAATCGAAAGGCCGGGTCAATGTGATTGCCACCATGCGGGCCATGGCGGTCGCCGGCGAGAAGGGCTCGGGGCTCGTCGAGATGAAGGCCGTCGACGGGGGCTATCCCAATGTCGGCCTGCTCGAAACCGATCCGCAGATGTCCCCCGCCGAGGTGTTCGCCGAGAAGAACGGCGCCTTCGGAGCCGCCGTCGATCCGGCCCTTCTTGCGCGCCTCGACCTGAAGGTCGGCGACCGGGTGACGGTCGGCGCGGCGAATGTGGAATTGCGGGCGAGCCTCGTGTCCGAGCCCGACAAAATCGCTGACGGCATCGGCTTCGGGCCCCGCCTTCTGCTCTCGCAGGAGGCATTGAAGGCGACCGGCCTCGTCCAGCCCGGAAGCCTCGTGCGCTGGACGTACCGGCTCACCCTGCCGCCCAACATATCCACGGAAGAAGGCCTGACGCAGATCGAGGCGGAGGCGAACCGCGTCCTGCCGGAGGCGGGCTGGAATATCCGCACCCGCCTCAACGCCGATCCGCGCTTTGCCCGCAACATCGAGCGCTTCACTCAGTTCCTGACCCTTGTGGGCCTCACGGCGCTGCTCGTCGGCGGCGTCGGCGTCGCCAATGCGGTGCGCGGTTTCGTCGACCGCAAGCGCGCCTCGATTGCCACCTTGAAAAGCCTCGGCGCGCCGGGTGGGCAGGTGGTGATGCTGTATCTGATGCAGGTGATGCTGATTGCTCTGGTGGGTATCGGCATCGGCCTCGCCTTCGGGGCCGTGCTCCCCTTCGTGATCACCGGGCTCTTCGGCCATCTCCTGCCGATCCCGATTCAGCCGACTTTAGCTTGGAGCGAACTCGGCATCGCGCTGCTCTACGGCATCCTCACGGCCCTGGTCTTTGCGCTGGCTCCCTTAGGGAGAGCCCATGACGTGCCGGTTTCCGGTCTCTTCCGGGACCAGGTCGACCCGGAGCGGCGCTGGCCGCGCAAGCGCTATGTGACGGCGCTTGTGCTGTCGGTTGCGGCCCTCGTGGGGCTGTCGCTGCTCGCGGCCTATGACCGGCGCATCGCCCTGATGTTCGTCGGCGCCGCTGCCGGCTCCTTCATCCTGTTGCGTCTCGTGGCCCTCGGCATCATGGCGCTCGCCGGCCGTCTGCCCCGGCCCCGCCGGACGGCACCGCGGCTGGCGCTTGCCAATATCCACCGCCCCGGCGCGCTCACGCCGTCGCTGGTGCTCTCGCTGGGCCTCGGCATTACACTCCTCGTGACGCTTGCGCTCATCGATACCAACCTGACCCGCCAGCTGACGCAGAGCCTGCCGGAGAAGGCGCCGAGCTTCTTCTTCCTCGACATCCCGAACCAGCAGGCGGATTCCTTCGAGGGCTTCCTGAAAGCCCAAGCCTCCGACGCCCATATCGAGCGCGTGCCGATGATGCGCGGGCGGCTCGTGAGCCTCGGCGGACGCCCCGTGGGCGAGATCAAGGCTGCCGAGGACGTGGCCTGGGTGCTCTCGGGCGATCGCGGCATCACCTATGCCAAGGTGCCGCCGGAGGGCTCGAAGATCGTGCAGGGCGAGTGGTGGCCACAAGATTATCGGGGCAAGCCGCTGGTCTCCTTCGATCATAAGATCGCCGAGGGCTTAGGGTTGAAGATCGGCGACGAGATCACCGTCAACGTGCTCGGGCGCAATATCAGCGCCACCATCGCCAATTTGCGCGAGGTGGAATGGCGCACCATGGGCATTAACTTCGTCATGGTATTCTCGCCCAATGCCTTTGCCGGTGCGCCGCATACGCATCTCGCCACCGTTACCTTCCCCAATGGTTCCAATGCGGTCCTTGATGCGAGGATCCTGCGAAGCGCCGCCCAGACCTATCCGATGGTCACGAGCGTGCGGGTCAAGGATGCCCTGGAGGCGGTGAACGATGTGGTCTCTCAGCTCGTCATGGCCATTCGCGGCGCAAGCTCCATCGCGCTGATCGCGAGCCTCCTGGTTCTGGCCGGAGCGCTCGCGGCCGGCCATCGGGCGCGCCTCTACGATGCGGTGGTGCTGAAGACACTGGGTGCCACCCGCGCCAAGCTGATTTCGGCCTATGCGCTGGAATATGGATTGCTGGGCCTTGCCACGGCCGTGTTCGGCCTGCTGGCCGGCACCGTCGCGTCCTACTTCATCATTACCCGCGTGATGAACCTAAGCTTTACGTTAGACTTGTCGGGCGCGGTCTTGGCCTCTGCGCTCGCCGTTCTCGTGAGCGTCGGATTAGGTCTGATGGGAACTTGGCGGATCTTAAGTCAAAAGCCGGCGTCATACTTAAGAAACCTTTAATGCCGGGCTTGAGTCCGACTGTTATAGTGGATCGTGAAAGGCAGAATGAGGGGCAGAATCCCTTCTGCTTTTCATTCTTCTTTTTCACGAAAGTTTGAAGCTTGGCCCTCCCTCTTGCGGAAAGAAGGCAGCCCTCTCATATTTCAGGTGCTGCCGAAAACTGCGGCGGCCGAGGGCTGACTTTCCAGCCTTTCGAGGGAACACACGGGACACCGCGAGAAAGGACTCCGATGCAACCGTATGAGCAAAACCAAAACGCCTATGGCACCGGCTTTGCCCGGACGGAGGCCCAGGTCGACCAAGGCCTGCGTACCTTCATGCTCGGCGTCTACAACAACATGGTCCTGGGCCTTGCCATCTCGGCCCTGGTCGCACTCGGCGTGAACATGCTGGCCACGACGAGCGATCCGGCTGCTGCCGTCGCCCGTATCGGCAGCATCGGACTGACCCAGTTCGGCGTGACCCTCTACACCACGCCGCTGATGTGGATTGTGGCGCTGGCGCCTCTGGCCTTTATTTTCTTCTTCTCGTTCCGCATGGACCGGATGTCGGCGGCTGCGGCCCGCGGCACCTTCTTCGCCTTCGCGGCGGTGATGGGTGCTTCGCTCTCGACGCTTCTCATCCGCTACACCGGCGCGAGCGTCGTGCAGGTGTTCTTCATCACGGCTGCGGCCTTCGGCTCGCTGTCGCTGTGGGGTTACACCACGAACCGCAGCCTGTCGGGCATGGGCTCGTTCCTGATCATGGGCCTCGTCGGCCTGATCCTGGCCTCGATCGTGAACATCTTCGTCGCGTCGAGCGCCCTGCAGTTCGGCATTTCCGTGATCGGCGTTCTGATCTTCGCAGGCCTGACGGCTTACGATACGCAGAAGCTGAAGGAGATGTACCTCTACGGCAACTTCGACTCCGAGACAGCTGCCAAGGTCTCCGTGTTCGGCGCCCTGACGCTCTATCTGGACTTCATCAACATGTTCCAGTTCCTCCTCGCGCTCGTGGGCAACCGCAACGAGTAAGGACGAGCGGATCGAACGATCACGAAGCCCCGGCCGAAAAGCCGGGGCTTTTCTTTTGGCGAGCATACGCTTGAAACGTCTCTACGCTCCCGGCGGGCGATACTTGACCGACTTCGCCTTTCCGAGTGCTGTCATCAGGTCCTCGACGCTGATGAGGACGGTTGTCTCGCACGAGCGAAGCGCGCCTCCCGCGCCGATGGCAAGCACGACAGCTGCCATCGATACGTTGTCCGGTGCCTCCCATAAATTCCAGCCATCGTGTTCGCCGAAGGCGTACCAGAATCCGTGCAGCTTTCCGCCGACCGACTCGATGTACGAACTCGCCGCCGCACGTCGATCCTCGGGGTTTTCGATCAGGCGCGCCCAAGTCTCGGGCGTGTAGCTGAAGCGCGTGAGATACAAGGCCATGGCTCACCTCATCCGTCAGAGTTTGGCCCCAGCGAATGTAGTTAACGCTCGATCCGGGAGAGCGGCGAGTCATTTGCACAGCGATAGCCGAAATAGGCGCTCGCAACGGCCGCAGCGGCGCAGATCAGCGCCACCAGCCCGAACCCGCCGATCATGGCCGTGGCATAGATTTCCCTTAAACTGTCGGAGGGTAGGGCCGACATCGGCGGCGCGGTGCCGAAGGTCGCCTGTGCGAAGAGACCCGCCATCTCCGGGCTGACCCAGGCGGCGGCGTGCTGGAAACCAAAGGTAGCGGTGACGCCGAGACCGGCCACTGCGATCAGCCCCGCGACGCGGGAGATTGCATTGTTGATCCCGGAAGCTACGCCGATGCGCTCGTCGGGAGCGGCATTCATCACTGTCGTCGACAAAGGCGCGACCGTAATCCCCATGCCGAGGCCCATGATAATCATGACCGGCACGATCGCGAGCCAATAGCCGCCGTGAAGGACGGCGGGAGCCATAAGTGCGAAGCCTAAGCCTGTGATGACGGGCCCCACCGTCAGGAGCATGCGGGTGCCGAACCGGTCGGCCATCACGCCGCCGAGCCGGGAGAGCACGGCCATCACGAGCGTGAAGGGTAAAAACACCGAGCCCGCCTTGGCGGCCGAATAGCCATGGGCCTCGATCAAAGCCGTCGGCAGGAAGAACAAAGCGCCGCTGAGCGCAAAATAGAGCAGCAGCGTCAGCGCATTGACATTGGCGAAGGCGGGGACGCGAAACAGGTCGAGGGGCATCATTGGCGCGGCACCGCGCTTCTCATGCCACACGAAGAGACCCAGGACCACTGCACCGGCCGTCGCCATGAGGAGAGCGAGGCCGCGCTGGCTCTCGCGTTCGCCGAGCGCCGTCAGCCCGTAGGCGATAAGGCCCAGTCCCACGACGGCCAGAACGCCGCCGAGCCAGTCCATGGCCGTCTCTCGCGTCACAAGGCTCTCCAGCACATGCCTCCAGCATAGCCAGAGCGCCAGCGCGGCGATGGGGACATTGATCCAGAAAATCGCCTGCCAGGGCCCGATATCGATGAGCCAGCCGCCCAGGATCGGCCCGAGCGCGGCGGCGATAGCGGAGGCGGCCGCCCAGGTGCCGATGGCCTTGCCCCGTGCCTCCTTTGGGAAATGGGCGCTGATCAGGGCGAGCGATCCCGGCACCAGCAGGGCGCCGCCGATGCCCTGAAAGGCCCGGGCCGCGATCAGCATCTCGGCCGTTTCCGAAAGGCCACACCACAGGGAGGTGAGGCCGAAGCAGGCAATGCCGATCATGAAGATACGTCTCAAGCCATAGGCATCGCCGGCCGCGCCACCGAGCAGCAGGAAGGCGGACAGGGTCAGCGCATAGGCATTGGTGATCCATTGCATCTCGGCGAGCGACGCCTGCAGGCTCTCGCGCATCTGCGGGATCGCGACGGTGACGATGGCGCCATCGGCAAAAACCATGCTGGAAGCCAGGATCGCGGTCCAGACCACATAGGTCTGTGTCCCGGAGGCAGTGGACGGCTGCGTCCTGCTTGGCCCGAACTCGTTCACGCGCAAGCCTTTCCTGTAATGCCTCATATTAAGGCAAAAGGGAGATGAAAAGACAGGCTTACCAAGGCTGGAAGGCTATTCCTTCCCGGTCCAAAAGTGCTTTAGAGAATCTCTATGACCATTCTTGTCCGCCCGTCTTCCGAAGCCGATCTCGATACCATCACCGCCATCTATGCCCATGCGGTGACGCATGGCACGGCCTCTTTTGAGCTCGACCCGCCATCGAAAGCGGAGATGGTGCGTCGGCGAGCTGCCATTCTGGAAGGTGGCTATCCTTATTTCGTGGCAGAGAAGGACGGCGCAGTTCTGGGTTACGCCTATGCGGGTGCCTACCGCACCCGGCCGGCCTATCGTTCGACGGTGGAGGATTCGATCTATGTCGCGCCCACCGCACAGGGGCAGGGCGTGGGTCGCCTGTTGCTCGCCGCTCTGATCGAGGAATGTGAAATACGGGATTTCAGGCTCATGGTGGCCGTCATAGGCGACGAGGAATCGAAGGGCTCCATCGGCCTGCATCGGAGCATGGGGTTCGAGCCCGTCGGCATCCTGAAAGGCATCGGGTATAAGCACGGGCGCTGGCTTTCCACCGTGCTGATGCAGCGGGCCCTTGGACGCGGCATGCAGGAGCCGCCCACGCGTCCAATGCCTGTCGGTTAAGCCGACACAACCTTCGGTTTGTCGAGCACGCGCAGCACGCGTGCGAGTTCATGTCCGCGCTTGAGGATCAGGCCCGTCGAGACGATGACCGAATAAGCACCCTGCTTCTTGGCGAGCTTCGGATCCTTCTCGATCCGGTAGAGGGGTATTTCCGACGTGCGCCGGAAGATGGAGAAAACGGCCTTTTCGGGCATGAAGTCGATCGCGTAATCGCGCCATTCGCCGACGGCCACCATGCGGCCGTAGAGATTGAGAATGGCCTGCAACTCGACACGGTCGAAGGACACCTGTTTCGGCGCGGCGGGAAAAGGAACGATGTGGGCCGAACCCTGCATCGAGCCGCCGCGCAGCGGCTCTGCGATGTCACCTTCGCTCATGACGCCTCCCATGACTGGTCAACATATGCTGATGATGGGCTTCGGCGGCTAAGGGATCAACCCATCATGACACAATGAATCACCGGTTCTTTAGCGCATTGTGCGGAAAAGTGGATCCGGTTTTCCGCACAATGCGCCAATGTAAAGCGTGAGCATCGGATCGATCCCAAAAGTGCATTCCACTTTTGGGTCCGCTGCTCGTGCAAATCATATTCCTGCCTCATTCGCGCCGTGATGGAGCCGCACTGAATGCCGTTAATGCTTAAGTTGCCTCGACGGCCCGGCTCATTGAACGGCTTGGACACGTCAGCCCCCCAGCCCTCTGAGTCGCTTGAGGAGCCGGGCCACCCAGTCGAGACACAGGGCTGCCTTCCAAGGCAGCCTTTTCCTTTGTTTAAAGGGCTTTGCGATGGTCCAGATCGCAAAGCCCTCTTTTTTCTCGCATTCATATTTTCTTAACTGCAAGCAGAAACATGCTTGCTCGAGAATGCTTTAAAATCCCGACAACACGAGCTTGCCCCGCGTGCGGTTGCTCTCGATGAGAGCGTGCGCGCGCTTGAGATTGGCGGCGTTGATCGACCCGATCACCTCGGCCAATGTCGTCCTGATCGTGCCTGCATCCACAAGACGCGAGGCCTCGCTCAGGATCTCGTGCTGCCGCTCCATGTCGGCGGTCTGGAAAGTGGAGCGCGTGAACATGGATTCCCAATGAATCGAGATGCTCTTGCCTTTCAAGAGGCTGATGTCGAGCGGCGTCTTCGGATCGTCAATCAGGGCGAAACGGCCTTGCGGCGCAATGATTTTGGCGATTTCAGCAAAATGCGTGTCCGTATGGGTAATCGAAAACACGAAGGCCGGCGCGCCGAGCCCTAAGACCTCAACCTGTGCGGCGAGAGGCTTGCTGTGATCGATCACGTGATGGGCGCCGAGTTCCTTGACCCACGCCTGCGTGTCAGGTCGCGAAGCGGTGGCGATCACGGTCAGATCGGTGAGCCGACGCGCGAGCTGGATCGCGACGGAGCCGACGCCGCCGGCGCCACCCACGATCAGGATGGCATTGGCCGCGCCCTTCACCGGACGCTTGACCTCCAGCCGATCGAATAGGGTTTCCCAGGCGGTGAGCGTGGTCAGCGGAAGGGCGGCTGCCTCTTCGAACTTAAGGGATTTCGGCTTCGCGCCTACCAGCCGCTCATCGACCGCATGGAACTCCGCATTGGTGCCCTGGCGCGTGATGGCGCCGGCATAGAACACCTCGTCGCCTTCCTTGAACAGGGTGACATCCTTGCCCACGCCTCTGACGATCCCGGCCGCATCGAAGCCCAGAACCTTCCAGCCGCCGGGCTCTGCTTGAGCCCGCATGCGGACTTTCGTGTCGACCGGGTTGAGGGAGACCGCTTTGATCTCGACGAGCAGGTCGCGCGGTCCGGGCTCGGGGCGCGGCAGGTCGACATCGACGAGAGAGGCGTCCTGATCGATGGGAAGGGATTGCTGGTATCCGACGGCGCGCATGATTTGTCTCCTGTTGACGGGAGCATAGTTGGGCATAGTGTAGGGCATCGCAAGAACGCACAAAAACAGCCCATAGTGTCAAAAAGGGTACCGTGATGCCGCAGAGGGTCCAGGGATGTTCCGTCGAGCGGACGATGAGTCTGATCGACGGCAAGTGGAAGATCATCGTGCTCTATAAGCTCTTGCGCGGAACCTTGCGTTTCAACGAATTGCGCCGGCTCATCCCGTCCATCACGCAGCGCATGCTCACCCACCAGCTGCGCGAGCTGGAGGCTGACGGTCTTATCATCCGGACGGTTTATGCCCAGGTGCCGCCTCGGGTCGAATACACGCTCTCGGCCCGCGGCCGCTCTCTGGAGCCGGTGCTGATGGCCATGAAGGAATGGGGCGACATGAATCTGTCGTCTGCGGAGGCCAAAGCAGCGTAAAGTGCCTGTGCAGTGCAGCAACTTTACCCTACTTTGCTCAGAACGATATGCTTTTGTTGCGCAATCTGCCGCTCTGTGGCAACGCTCCCGCGACCAAAAAATTAAGAGGATGCGCGCATGAAGCTGGATACACCGACCAGCGGAAGCGAAGTGACGGCGGAAGCCGTCGCTGTGCTGGAATCCGGGCACAAATCCGTTCCGCCAACCTTCGTGCGTGATCTGTTCGGGCGTGTGCCGCCCGAGGATCTGGCGCCTTACTCGCCGCAGACGCTGGCGGATCTCGCTGCGGAAGCCTTCGAGCATCTCAAGGCCTCCCGCACCGCCGACGGTGCCGACATCCGCCTCCTCGATTTCGAGATCGAGCGCGAGGGCCGACGCCAGGATGTGACGGTGCTCGAGATCGTCAACGACAACATGCCCTTCCTGCTCGATTCGACCCTCGCCGAGGTCGTGGACCAGGGTTATGAGCCGCTGCTGGTGGCGCATCCGATCCTGGCCGTGGAGCGGGATTCCAACGGCGCTCTCGTGCGCCTGGTCGGCGAGGCCACGGCGGCGCTACGGCTCGGCGTGAAGCGCGAAAGCTTCATCCACATCCATCTGCCGCGCCTCGACGATCACGGGACCCGGACCCGCCTGATCGAGGCCATGCGCCTCGTCCACAGGGACGTCTCCGTTGCGGTGCACGATTGGCCGGGGATGCGCTCCCGGGTTGCCGAGATCGTGCACAATTACCGCCTCAATCCCCCGCCGCTGCCGGAGGACGAGGTCAACGAAGCCATCGCCTTCCTCGACTGGATCGCGCGCGACAACTTCACGTTCCTCGGTTTGCGTGAATACCGTCTTCCTTCCGGCGATACCGCGGCCGATCCGGTCGAAGGCTCGGGCCTCGGCCTCTTGCGCGATCCGTCCGTGCGCGTGCTGCGCCGCGGCCGCGAGCTTGTGGCGATGACGCCGGAGGTTCGTGCCTTCCTGGCGCGTCCGCAGGCGCTCATCATCGCCAAAGCGAACGTGAAATCCCGCGTCCATCGCCGCGCCCATCTCGACTATATCGGCGTCAAGCTGTTCGACGAGAGCGGGCATCTGCGGGGTGAGTTGCGCATCGTCGGCCTGTTTACGGCCAGCGCCTACACCAACACCACGGGCG
Source organism: Microvirga sp. GN3 (assembly GCF_055792825.1). NCBI lineage: Bacteria > Pseudomonadati > Pseudomonadota > Alphaproteobacteria > Hyphomicrobiales > Methylobacteriaceae > Microvirga > Microvirga sp. GN3. The sequence continues at coordinate 9,470 of NZ_JBVVAK010000110.1, read as the reverse complement.
AAGTGCCTTATCTGCGCCTCAAGGTGGCGAAGGTCCTCGCGCGCGCCGGCTTCGATCCGGCGAGCTATGCGGGCCGTGGGCTTCTGAACGTGCTCGAAAGCTATCCGCGCGACGAGCTGTTCCAGATCGACGAGGACACGCTCTACCATTTCGCCATCGACATCATGAACCTGTCGGAGCGTCCGCGGGTGAGGGCGCTCGCCCGTGTCGACGAGTTCGACCGTTTCGTTTCGGTCCTCGTCTTCGTGCCGAAGGACCGCTACGACACCCAGGCGCGCCAGCGCATCGGCCAGTTCCTCGCCAGCATCTACGAGGGCCGCGTTTCCGCTTCTTATCCGGATTATCCGGAAGGCCCGCTCGCGCGCACCCATTACATCATCGGCCGCGACGAGGGGCAGACCCCGGACGTGCCGCGCGAAACTCTCGAGAAAGGCATTTCCGCCATCGTCCGTACCTGGGCCGATGCGCTGCGCGATGCGCTCGATGATACCGTCGGTGGCGCCCGTGCGCGCTCGCTCGCGTCCCGCTATGCGGAAGCCTTCAGCGCCGCCTATCGCGAGGCTTTCGGCGCCGAGCAGGCCATCGCCGATATCGCTCTGCTGGAGCAGCTCTCGGAGGCCCGCCCCCGCGCCGTCGATCTCTACCGTCGCGAAGGCGATGAAGAGACCCGCGTGAACCTGAAGGTGTTCTCGCTCAACGTGGCGCTGCCTCTGTCGGAGCGTGTGCCGCTGCTGGAAAACCTCGGCTTCCGCGTCGTCAACGAGCGTACCTATCGCGTCGCTTTCTCAAGCACGGATAGGGTATGGCTGCACGACATGACCCTGGAGCGCGCCTCCGGCGGCGTGATCAAGATCGACGAGATCCAGGCCCTGATCGAAGCGGCGCTGCTTGCGCTCTTCCGCGGCCTTGCGGAATCGGACGGCTACAACCGTCTCGTGCTCGAAGCCGGTCTCGGCTGGCGCGATGTCGCCATGGTGCGGGCGCTCGGCCGTTACCTGCGCCAGATACAAGTCACCTATGCGCAGGATTACATCGCCGAGACGCTGGCCCGCCACGGCGCCATTGCGGCCGATCTCGTCAAGCTGTTCTACGCGCGCTTCGACCCGCGCCAGGACAAGGATCGTGCCGGTGCCGAAGCCGCGATCCGCGAAAAAATCGAAAATCAGCTGAAGGACGTCACGAGCCTCGACGACGACCGGATTCTGCGCCGTTTCGTCAACCTGATCGAGGCCGCGATCCGGACCAATTTCTTCCAGCTCGAGGACAATGGCCTGCCGCGCCAGACCATCGCGTTCAAGTTTGAATGCGCCAAGGTCGACGGCTTGCCACTCCCCAAGCCTCTCTACGAGGTCTTCGTCTATTCGCCCCGCGTCGAAGGCGTGCATCTGCGCTTCGGCAAGGTGGCGCGCGGCGGCCTTCGCTGGTCCGACCGGCCGCAGGATTTCCGCACGGAAGTGCTGGGCCTCGTCAAGGCGCAGCAGGTCAAGAATGCGGTTATCGTGCCGGTCGGCGCCAAGGGCGGCTTCGTGCCGAAACATCTGCCGCCGGCAAGCGACCGGCAGGCCTGGCTGGCGGAAGGGACTGAGAGCTACCGCATCTTCATCCGCACGCTGCTGCAGCTCACCGACAACATCGTCGGCGAGAGCGTGGTCCCGCCCGCCGATACCGTGCGGCATGACGGGGACGATCCCTATCTCGTGGTCGCGGCCGACAAAGGCACGGCCACCTTCTCCGACATCGCCAACGCGCTGTCCATCGAGAAGGGCCATTGGCTCGGCGATGCCTTCGCGTCCGGCGGCAGCCAAGGCTACGACCACAAGAAGATGGGCATCACGGCCCGCGGCGCCTGGGAAGCGGTGAAGCGCCACTTCCGCGAGATGGACATCGACATCCAGACCACGCCGGTGACGGTGGCGGGCGTCGGCGACATGTCGGGCGACGTGTTCGGCAATGGCATGCTCCTGTCGCGGGCGCTCAAGCTCGTGGCGGCCTTCGACCACCGCGACATCTTCATCGATCCGAACCCGGATCCGGAAAGCGCCTTCAAGGAACGCGAGCGTCTCTTCAACCTGCCCCGTTCGAGCTGGCAGGATTACGACAAGAGCCTGATCTCAGCCGGCGGCGGCGTGTTCCCGCGTAATGCGAAGTCGATCCCGCTCTCGGACGAGATGCGCGCGCTTCTCGACATCGACAAGCCGCAGGCCACGCCGGCCGAGGTGATGCACGCGATCCTGAAAGCCCGTGTCGATCTGCTCTGGTTCGGCGGCATCGGCACCTATATCCGCTCGTCTGCCGAGACCGACGAGCAGGTGGGCGACCGTGCGAACGACGCGATCCGCATCACCGGTCCGGAGGTGCGCGCCAAGGTGATCGGCGAGGGCGCCAATCTCGGTGTGACCCAGCGCGGGCGCATCGAAGCGGCGCAGAGCGGTGTTCGCCTCAACACCGATGCCATCGACAATTCGGCCGGCGTCAACACCTCCGACGTGGAGGTGAATATCAAGATCGCGCTCACCACGCCGGAGCGCGACGGACGTCTGACCCAGGACCAGCGCAACGAATTGCTGGCCGACATGACCGAGGATGTTGCCGCGCTCGTGTTGCGCAACAACTACCTGCAGACGCTGGCGCTCTCGCTCTCCGAGCAGCTCGGCCTTGCCGATCTCGGTTTCGCGCGCCGGCTCATGCACATGCTGGAAGCGCAGGGGCGTCTCAATCGCGCGGTGGAATACCTGCCGGACGACAGCACGCTCGCCGAGCGCGGACGTCGCGGCGAGGCACTGACGCGGCCGGAAATCGCGGTGCTGCTGGCTTACGCCAAGCTCTCCCTGCACGATGAATTGCTGGAAAGCCCTGTGCCGGACGATCCGTATCTCGGCAAGGAGCTGGAACGCTATTTCCCGGCCGAGATGCGTGAGCGCTTCCCGGACGCGATCGCAAGCCACCGCCTGCGCCGCGAGATCATCGCGACGCAGCTCGCCAACGCCCTCATCAACCGGGGCGGCCCCACCATGGTGGCCCGTCTGGTGGACCAGACCGGCGCGGATGCCCCGACCATCGCGGCGGCCTATGCGGCCACCCGCGATTCCTTCGGCCTCACCGAGCTGAACCTCGCCATCGATGCGCTGGACGGCGTCGTGCCCGGCAAGGTGCAGCTGCATCTTTATGGCGAATTGCAGGATCTTCTGATGAACCGGATCGTCTGGTTCATCCGCAACGTGGATTTCGTCAACCATTCCCTTGATGAGATCATCGGCACCTATCAGGCCGGGATCGCCGAGGTCGAGCGCAGCCTCACCGAGACGCTGTCGCCGGAAGCGCAGGCCGCATGGGATGCACGCACCAAGGCACTGGTGGATGAGGGCACGCCGGAGGATCTGGCACGCCGCATCGCATCGCTGCCGGATCTCGTGGCCGCGCCCGACATCGTGCAGACCGCACAGAAGACCGGGAAACCCGTCAACGACATCGCCCGCACGCATTTCGCGCTCGAAGCTTCGTTCCGGCTCGGCGCGCTCATCAGCGCGGCACAGCAGATCAATGTCAGCGACTACTTTGATCGCCTCGCGCTCGATCGCGCCATCGACAGCATCGCCTATGCCCATCGCGGCCTGACGGCCGAAGTGTCGTCTCAGGATCTCTCGGGCGTCGAGGCCGTGCGGGCTTGGAGCGAAAAGCGTGGCGCCGACGTCAACCGCATCCGAAGCGCAGTCGACGGCATCGTCTCCTCGGGCCTGACCCTGTCGAAGATCACCGTCGCGGCAAGCCTGCTCGGCGATCTCGCGCGGATGAGCTGAGTTCTTCTGTTCAAGCAAAACACAACAAGCCCTCCTCCCCCTTGTGGGGAGGAGGTGGGGGTGTGAGCGATAGCCTATCAAGGTCAGGCGCCGACACCCCACCCTTGATCCCTCCCCACAAGGAGGAGAGAAAAGGAACGAGACTATCAATGTCGCGGGAAGCCAAAGCTCAGTGAGAGACATCAACCCCCTCGCGCCCTCCCAAAAGGCCTCGCGCCCCGCAATCCTCGGCTGGCTCCTGTTCGACTGGGCCTGCCAGCCCTTCTTTACCCTCATTACCACCTTCGTCTTCGCGCCCTATTTCGCCTCCGCGCTCGCGCCCGATCCGGTCAGCGGGCAGAGCCTGTGGGGCTATGCGACGGCTGCGGCAGGGCTTGTGCTCGCCATTCTCTCGCCGGTGCTCGGTTCCATCGCCGATGCGACGGGTCCGAAGAAGCCTTGGATCGCGTCATGCGGCCTCGTGCTGTTCATCGCCTCCTTCGCGTTGTGGTACGCGGCGCCGGGACAGCCCTATGCCATTGCCATCGCGCTGATCGGCTTCGCCTTTGGCACCGTAGCGGTGGAGGTCGCAGGGGTATTCAACAATGCCATGATCCCGCATCTCGTGCCGCCGGAGCGATTTGGGCGTCTCTCGGGCACCGGCTGGGCGATGGGCTATCTGGGCGGTCTCGTCTCGCTCGTGATCGTGCTCGGTTTTCTCGCGGCCGATCCGGTGTCGATGAAGACGGTCTTCGGCTTGGACCCGCTCTTCGGGCTCGATCCGGCCACGCGCGAAGGAGACCGCATCACGGGACCGTTCTCCGCCCTGTGGTTCCTCGTCTTCGTGCTGCCGCTCTTCCTCTTCACGTCCGATATTCCGCGTTCGGGGATGAGCCTGAAGGAGGCGGCGCGAAAGGGGCTCGAGCAGCTGAAGAGCACCATCGCCGATGCGCGGCGGCACGAGAGCGTCGGGCGCTTTCTCATCGCCAATATGGTCTATCAGGATGCGCTCGTGGCGCTCTTCGCCTTCGGTGGCATCTATGGCGCCGGCGTGTTCGGCTGGCAGGCCATCGAGCTCGGCATCTTCGGCATCCTGCTCACCGTCACCGGCACCATCGGCGCTCTGGTCGGCGGGCGGCTCGACGATCGCATCGGCGCAAAGCCGGTGATCCTCGGATCAATTACCATCCTCGCCCTCGTCTGCCTCGGCGTGCTGTCGCTCGGGCGCGAGCATATTCTCTTCGCAGTACCGACCGCGCCGCCTGCCCCAGATGATGGCCTTTACGGCTCCGCGCCGGAAAAGCTGTTCGTCCTGCTCGGCCTCGTCATCGGCTCCGTGGCGGGGCCGCTGCAGGCCTCCTCGCGCGGCATGCTCGCGCGGCTGGTGCCCGCGCAGGAGGCCGGGCGTTATTTCGGTCTGCTGGCGCTGTCAGGAAAAGTCACGTCCTTCCTCGCGCCGCTCGCCGTCGCCGTTGCCACCGCGATCTTTCAGACGCAAGCAGCAGGACCGGCGGTGCTGATCCTGTTCCTGCTTGTTGGATTCTGGCTGCTCAGCGGCGTGAAAAAGGTCTGAGACTGCTCCCACTGTCATTCCGGGGCGGCTCACAGAGCCGAGCCCGGAATCCATGACCGCTAACGATGCAGAATAGCGCGCGACGCGGGTCGTTCGTCTTTTGAGGCGTCGTGTTTATGGATTCCGGGCTCTCGCTACGCTCGCCCCGGAATGACAGTGGAGAGGTTTACTCCAGCGTCACTGCCGTGCCGCTGACCGACACCATCATCATACCCTCGTTCTTGCCGAGCGCGCCGTAATCGAGGTGAACGCCGACGATGGCATGGGCGCCGAGGCGCTGGGCCTCCTCGATCATCTCCTGCAGGGCGGTATCGCGCCCGTCGCGCAGAACGCGCTCGTAGGAGCCCGCACGTCCGCCGACCACGTCGCGGATCGAGGCGAAGAAATCGCGGAACACGTTGGCGCCTAAGATAGCTTCGCCCGAAACGATGCCGCGATAGGAAGCAATGCGGCGGCCTTCGATGCTCGGCGTCGTGGTGATGATCATGAACGTCTCCTTCTGCTCCGCTTCATATGGGGAGGCACAGGGAAAACGTCATCCTGGACGGATCGCGCGAGTTTCCCTCCCCCTTGCGGGGAGGGGCAGGGGTGGGGGTGTTTTGACCGGGTGATGAGCAAACCAGTCAGGCGACGTAGCAGCCCTCGCTCCTTCTGGAGACGCAGTGCTCTGACTTTGCGACCCCCACCCTCAATCCCTCCCCGCAAGGGGCAGGGAAGGAGTCAATGCCGGAAATGCCGATGGCCCGTGAACACCATCGCAAGCCCGGCCTCATCAGCAGCCTTGATGACCTCGTCGTCACGCATGGAGCCGCCGGGCTGGATCACTGCCGTGGCGCCGGCTTCGGCTGCGGCCAGCAGGCCGTCCGCGAAGGGGAAGAAGGCGTCTGAGGCAACCACCGAGCCCTTGGCGAGGGTCTCAGGCAGATTGGCAGCCTTTGCCGCCTCGGCGGCCTTCCAGGCGGCGATGCGGGAGGAATCGACGCGGCTCATCTGGCCGGCGCCGATGCCGACCGTTGCAAGATCCCTGGCATAGACGATGGCGTTCGACTTCACGTGCTTGGCGACGCGGAAGGCGAAGCGCAGATCCTCCAGCTCCCGGTCGCTCGGCGCACGCTTCGTCACGACCTTGAGGTCCATGGCGTCAACCACCGCGTTGTCCCGGTTCTGGGCCAGGAAGCCTCCGGCGACCGTGCGCAGGGTCAGGCCCTCCTGGCGCGGATCGGGCAGGCTACCCGCCAGCAGCAGGCGCAGGTTCTTCTTGGCGGCCACGATGGCGATCGCCTCCTCGGTCGCGTCGGGCGCGATGATCACCTCGGTGAAGATCTCGGTGATGGCCTTCGCGGCTTCCGCATCGAGCGGCCGGTTCATGGCGACGATGCCCCCAAAAGCCGAGACCGGATCGCAACGTAGGGCCTTCTCGTAGGCCTCGCGCAGGGTTGTGGCTTCAGCCACGCCGCAGGGATTGGCGTGCTTGACGATCACGATGGCGGCGGAGCGCTCCGGCAGGAATTCTGCCACGGCCTCATAGGCCGCATCGGTGTCGTTGATGTTGTTGTAGGAGAGCTGCTTGCCCTGCACCTGCCGGGCGGTGGCGACGCCCGGACGGTTCTCCGGCGTGCGGTAGAAGGCGGCGCTCTGGTGTGGATTCTCGCCGTAGCGCATGACTTCGGCAATGGAGCCGCCGAGCGCCCGGAAGGGCGGAGTTTCCTCGCCGAGCTCGGTGGCGAACCAGTTGGAGATTGCCGCGTCGTAGGCAGCAGTGCGAGCATAGGCCTTCTGGGCGAGGCGCTTGCGCAAGGTGAGCGTCACCGAACCGTCATAGGCGGAAAGATCGTCGAGAACGGCGCCGTAATCGGCACCATCCACCACCACCGCCACGTCGCCGTGGTTCTTGGCCGCCGCGCGGATCATGGCAGGACCGCCGATATCGATGTTCTCGATGCAATTGTCATAAGGTTTTCCCGCGGCCACCGTCGCCTCGAAGGGGTAGAGGTTCACCACCAAGAGGTCGATGGGCTGGATGCCGTGGGCGAGCATCGCCGCCTGATGCTCCGGGTTGGCGCGGATACCGAGCAGGCCGCCATGGACGGAAGGGTGCAACGTCTTCACGCGCCCGTCCATCATCTCGGGAAAGCCGGTGAGCTCGCTCACGTCCTTCACGGCCAGGCCCGCCTCGCTGAGCGCCTTATGCGTGCCGCCGGTGGAGACCAGCTCGATGCCGCGCTCGGAGAGAGCGCGGGCGAAGTCCACGAGACCCGTCTTGTCGGATACGGAAAGCAGAGCGCGGGAAACGCGCTTCAGGTCGCTCGGCATGGCGGCCGCTCCATTCAAGGGTGAAGATGCGGGCGCGATACCACGGCAGGCCAAGGATGGGAACCGGGCAGGCCTGAGTTTCAGACCATCCCCTTTTGCCTGGGATGCATGGAGAGCGTGGCCGTTAGGTCTCCGGTTCAGTCCTTTGGGCCGCTCGCGACGAACTGCGCCAAGATAGGCGGAAGAGGTCGGGCCTCTTCGCCCAATCGGCGTTCAATTCAGAAAAATTTTTGGGTGTGACGCGCTTCACAGCGAGGTTCGTCGAAGTGGTTCAAAGTCCAATCATCGCCAACGGAGAGAAGATCTCAGGCGGTCTTGAGAGCAACGCCAACCTGAAGAGGTAATATCATGGACAACTTCCAGCTTTCGGTGAACGACATCTTCCAGAACGCGACCAACACGGCTCATGAAGGCAGCGCGACGTCGGCCCAGGTGGCCAGCATCGCCGACGCCGATGCTCTCCTCGACTCCGGAGGCGGCTACCTGGGCGGCTGGTTCAACGATCAGGAGTCCTTCAACCTCATCGACCAGAACGCGACCAACACGGCTTTCGGCGGCAGCGCCACCTCGGCCCAGGTTGCCACCATCTCGGACGGCGACACTCTCGTCGACATGGGCCACGATTACTACCCGGTGTTCTAACCAGCCCCTTCCCGGAGCGTCATCGGCCACAGGCCCATGACGCTCCTTTCCGGCCTCTCAGCACCCTGAGGGGCCTTTTGCTTGTTTCCTGTACGCTGGCAGCGAATGCCGCAGAACCTCTCTCTGCAATCTGTGCCCAGTCAGAACGATGTCCGGCTGTGACGCAGCTCACAGCCCTCACCTTGAAACTCATTCAAGTTCGATCATCGCCAACTGAGAGAGCAGCTCGGGCGGTATTGAGAGCAACGCCAACTTGAAGAGGAAATTTCATGCAGAATTTTCAGTTCTCCTTGAACGACATCAACCAGACGGCCGCCAATACTGCCGTTGGTGGCAGCGCGACTTCGGCTCAGGCTGCGAGCATCAGTGATCCCGATACCATCTTCGATTCCGGGGACAGCTGGGATTGGTATTCGGGATCTCCGGAGATCAACGTCCAAGTCGACACGAACATCGTCAACCAGACGGCCGTCAACACCGCGTTGGATGGGGATGCGGCTTCCGCCCAGGCTGCGAGCATCAATGATCCCGATGCTCTCGTTGATTCCGGAGGCGGCTCTCCGGACTTCAACTTCCAAATCTCGACGAACCTGATCAATCAGACGGCGGTCAACACGGCCATCGACCCCGACGGCCTCTTCCCCTTCTGATAATCCCCGCCTTCCTCGAGCGCCATCGGCTCGTGAGCCTGTGGCGCTCCCTTCCTTCTCACTTCGCTTTTCTCCCTTGCCCCGCCTTCCCGGCCTCCCGGAAGGGCGGTTTTCGACGCGGAGCGACACGATCGAATCTGCGCATTCCGAACGTGACGTTCAACGGTCGTCGCGAAAGCAACGCTCGTGAGTCGAGTCGTCGAAGGGTTCGCTCAAGTTACCGGCTATCCCAACCGAAACGAGCCGGATTGGCGCTCAAGATGGTTCCGCTTGCCTGGAATCATCTCTCCTCCTGGTTCGTCGCGTTGTTTGGCGGCGAACAGGATCCGCTTCGCCGAACAATGCTCCAAGGCGCTTCTGTCTGTTGGGCTCCAGAAGCGACAAAAAAATGAAAAAATTTTTGGGTGTGACGCGCTTCACAGCGAGGTTCGTCGAAGTGGTTCAAAGTCCAATCATCGCCAACGGAGAGAAGATCTCAGGCGGTCTTGAGAGCAACGCCAACCTGAAGAGGTAATA
>NZ_JBVVAK010000109.1:0-27231 GCF_055792825.1 Microvirga sp. GN3 | reverse complement strand
TGCTGGTTGGCGTGGAGGGCCTGAGCTATGAGGAAATCGCCGCCCGTCAGCACGTCACCGTGGGCACCATCAAGAGCCGGGTCAACCGGGCCCGCCACCAGCTCGCAGACATCCTTGGTCTGGGTCCCGAAGACACCATCGGCATCCGATTCACGCATCACTAACGACCCAGCCTGTTGTCACCGATTTGCGAGGATCAGGGTTATTCCGGCGAAACACTCGTCAGGATCGGCTCATGTCTTCTGAGTTTCTTTTGATCCTGGCAGTCGCGGCGAGTGCGGCCATTGCCTCTCCGGTGGGAGGTCTCCTTGCGCTTTGGTGCCGACCGACAACTTTGTTCATGTCGCTCGCCCTCGGCTTCGCCAGCGGCGTTCTGCTGGCCACGATCAGCTTCGAGATGCTGCCGGCCGCTCTGGAACTGAGTTCGCTACCAACTGCAGTTGCCGGATTCCTTGTTGGCTTCGCAGCGGTGTACGGCCTCGACCTCTTCATCAATCGAGGCGAACTCGTGGGAGAGAAGGCGGAGCAGCGCGCTGGTGTTGAACGTTTCCATCGACGGCATCGGCCGCGTGGGGACGAGGTTACGGTTCTGGCCGGCGGCACCAGCGCCGAAGAATTGATCGAAGGGATCAGCATCGGTGTGGGAGCAGCAATCAAGCCTGGCCTTGGCTTGTTGATCGCGCTCGAGAGCATGAGGATCTCTGGGGCAGCTTTACAACTGCGCCGTGGACGAAGGGTTATTTCAGCACCGACAGCGATTAGCGGCCGTAACCTATCCCTGTACATCTTCAGTCCATCAATCGCCTGCCCCACGAAACCTCATGCTCTCCGAAATGGAAGCGGCCGCCATTGCTCAGGTAATCCAGCGAACCTTGGGAGATCGCAGGCTCCTGAGCTTGCGGGGAGCAGTGAACTTCGATCAGGGCAATCCGAACGAAACTACACTCCAGCATCTCGATCCTGCACCGGGCCAAACCGCGGGCGGCTTTGCCGAGACGGTCGATAACATCGCCATGGTCGGCGGTCGGATGGTGGATCACATCGTATCCAACTGGTCCGACTGGAAAAACGGTGTTCCTCCGCTGCCAAAACCATAACACGTGACACGTGAGTATCTCGGCCGCCGATGTGTTAGGCGAGGACCGCTGTGGAGAGTGGGGGAGTGGCTCGACGAAGTTTTACGCCGGAGCCACACCTAGTGAATTAACTGAACGTCTCAGGTCTGTCCGTCAGCGGACCTGTAGCGACACAACGGCAACTGCCGACTTTGACCCTGAGGAGACCTTGGAGAGGTCAGGCTTTGCTCACGCCAAAGAAGACTGCCTTCCCGCAGCGGTGCTTGCACGAAAGATCGCGTTGCCGAATATTGGCCAATGAACCTGCCGGATTGGACAACCCTGCGTATCGTCCTCGCCGCTATCAAATATGCAAGCGTCACGCGTGCTTCTGAGCAATGCGGTAGCGCCACTTCGGCCGCCGCGAATTGCATTCAGGATCTGGAGTCGGAACTCGGGATCCAACTTCTGACCAAGGGTGCAAGAGGCGTAACGCCGACTGTGGCAGGGGAACTGCTCGCCGGCATTCAATCGAGCTAGGTCATGCACTCGTCGCAAGATTTGTTATTCCGTTTCGGCGAACCTCTGGCGCCATCCAGGGCGAGACATAGCCGCGATCAGCTTCCTCGATCAGATCGCCAGGAGGGAGAAGCGCGTCTATCTGATCAAGCGTCGACGTATCCAGTTTCGTCTCAAAGCCAGGTTGCATTTCATTGAACTGCTCGAGCGTGCGCGGACCTAAGATCACCGACGTGACTGCCGAGTGTGCAAGTGGAAATGCTTGTGCCATATGCATAAGGCGCAGACCTGCCTGCTGAGCGATAGACTCAAGTATCGCTAGCAGTTCAAGCTTCCGGCGATTGCCTGGACGCTGCATATCAAAACGCGACTGCAGAATCGGATAATGCTTACCCCATTGACCTTTGACGCGCTCGGCTCTGGATCCGGCCGGTGCCGCGGCGTCGGATCTATACTTCCCGGTCAGCCACCCCCCATTCAGGGGGCTCCATGCCGTGAACCCCATGCGGTAGTGTCGGACGGCCGGCAATGTTTCCCTTTCAACGGTACGCTGGAACAGCGAATAGGGAGAACTTTCATTGGCAAACCGGGATAGCTTCTGCAAACGACTGACAGCCTGCGCTTCAGCAAGATACCAACTGGGAAATGTCGAGCAACCGAGGTATCGAACCTTGCCTTGCGTAACTAGATCACTGAGTGCGCCTAGTGTTTCCTCGATATCAGTTTGCGGGTCGGGGCGATGCATCTGATACAAGTCGATGTGATCAGTCTTCAACCGGCGCAGGCTGTTTTCGACCTGCTTCATGATCCAGTAGCGGGATCCACCTTGATCGTTTCTCCCATCACCTGCCGATAACCTGAATTTGGTCGCGAGAACGATCTTATCGCGCCGGCCAGCAATCGCCTTGCCTACGATTCCCTCCGCTTCCCCATGAGAATAGGTATCGGCCGTATCGATAAAGTTGATTCCACGGTCCAGAGCGGCATGCACAATGCTGATGCACTCGCGTTCATCAGTGTTACCATCTGCTCCGTAACTCATGGTTCCGAGCATGTACTCACTGACTTGAAGCCCAGTTCGACCAAGATAGCGATACCTCATAATTCTTGTCTCCTAGTTGCAAAACCAATCCAGTTTTCTGCTAATCTAAGATGCGAACGCCTAGCCAAATAATTGGGGCGCATCCTGATAGAGACCCGTAATCAACGTCGTCTCGATGTCGCCGCAGACAACGTCGAGCCGCGTCCCAATATATTGGGACGCGGTGTCTTGCATCATCATGCCTTGGCGAGAGCGTCCTCGTAGCGCGACTTTACTTCGGTTACGACGCTTTCCGGTGGGGCGCCGCGCAAAATCATGCGCTGGAATGCCTCACCGGCAATCTGGTTGAACGTTGATTGGATTACCGAATAGGTCACGATACGACCGCGCTCCTGCACGAGTTGTTTCCAACCGTGCTGATCGGCGCCATCAGGCGACGAAAAGTACGGATCGTTGTATACACTCGCCCGCGCAACGACTTCTCCGCCACGCGCAGCGATCAGTTGTGCTTCCGAGCTTGCCATGAACTTCACGAACTCCCAGGCTGCGTCCTTTCGAGGCGAGTTTGCGTTGATGCTAAGCTGGAAGCCATAGACGGTGTGCTTGTCATTCGGCTCGATGGAAGGCGCCGCGGCCCAGGCCAGATCATTGTTGGCAACTGAACGCTCCATACTTTTGTAGCGATACAGGCCAAACGATGCTGAGGCTACCGTTCCGGAGCGCAGTGCGTCCTGCAACTCATTGTAGCCGTATTGCAGGGTGACAGGTGTGGACGCCTTCTTTGCGAACAGGTCTTGGACTGTCTCCGCTGCCCGAAGTAACCGGTCGTCGGAGAACCCAATCTTTCGGCCGTCTGGAGCAAACAATGCTCCGCTATCGCCAGCAAGAATCGAGCTGATGATGAACTCGTTAAATGCTTGAGCCCCGCCAATTCCGCCGGTCACGCCAATTGGAACAGCGTACGCAATATTGGCGCCCTTCGTCAGCTTGGCACCCAAGGTTCCGGCTTCATCGTAGGTGCGCGGCGGCGCGGTCACTTGAGCCTCAGCAAAGCGGCTCTTGCGATAGATGAGGATCGGAATTCGATAGTCCTGCTGTAGCCCCCAGAGTTTACCATTGACCTTGGTCTGCTCTAAGGGGATCAGCCAATCATTGGCGTCGACCCCATCGCGGACGACAAGCTCATCGAGCGGCAGGATCGAGCCAGTTGACGAAAACTCCGGCTGCTGGAAATTCGCGACGCGGATCACATCCGGTGCACTCGACTTGGCGCGCGCAGCGCGAATCCCGTTCGCACCCGGCGGATCGACGATCACCTTGACCTTGATCGAGGGATTTGCCCGTTCGAACGCTTCGATCATGCGGTTTTGCGCCGCCGACCGAGGATCATTGAGATTCCCCGGATCTAGAAAACCGTTGTAGCTAATCTCAGTTGAAGCGCCCGACTGCGCCGATGCTTTGCGGATCCCCGCACTAGTGACGACCGACGCGGCAGCAAGCCCGCCGATGAGGGATCGGCGTGACAGTTTCAGGTCTTTGCTTCCGTTATGCATGGTTTCCTCCCTGTTGAGCACTCGGTTTGCACTAAGCCTTGACGGTGTCTACCGTGAGGCCGGTGATGAACCAACGCCGCGCCGCTACGAAGCGGGCAACGATGGGGAACCGCGACGCCGTCGCCGAGGCCATGACGAAAGACCACGCAAGTCAGCTCCGATCGCAGCCGTGATCTGCGATTGCGATTTAAAGTGTTCGGCGTGCATCGTCAGGGCAACCGCCGTTGCCTTGATGGATGCGTTTCATGCCGAGACAAGACCGATTACCGAGAAGGCAGTGATCGATCTGTCTAGCGGCAAGATCACGCGCGTAAACTTTCGCCAGCACACAGTACCGTCCTCCATCATGACCTCGTCGAACTCTATTGTCCAAGCGTCGATGGCATTTGGCGAAGCCCAAACAGTGAGGTCACGGTAGTCGGTACGATCGGTGCCCAGCTATCCCTGGAGTGCCATCCTGCGCCTCAAACACCACGTTCACCTTGATCTGCCACCCGCGAAGGATCTATGGACTGCCTGGTCGCCGCGGCCTGCAGAATTGCGACAGTCACCTGCAGGCTTCGCAACCCATCTTCTCCGCTGACCAGTGGTTCTTCATCACCACGGATCACGCGACAGAAATGTTGGAGCTGCCGACGGTATGCGTCGTCGGCCCGAACGATGCGCCCTTCGCGACTGATCGACCGCGTCCAACCGGCTTCGCCGCCCACGCGGTACCGCCATAGATGCAAGTCCGGGAACTCAAGCGATCCCTCAATGCCGAGAAAGCGATACGAATTCTCCCGGCTTACCGGAAACATCGGATTCTCGCCGGAATTCGCGTCCCAGGACCAAGGCGATGGACTGGCGTCGCAACCAATGAGAGTGCCCACCGCGCCGCTCTCGAACTGCAGCAGAACACCAACTGTGTCCTCTACGCTGTGGCTGCGCGCCAATGCCTCAGTTATCGCCATAACGCTGGTAATCTCCCCGCACATGAACCGCAGCAGATCGACATCATGGACAAGATTGGTCAGGACCGGCCCTGCACCTGCGGACCGTCGCCATTCGGGTTCAAAATAGCTTTCAGGCTTCAGGACTGCCCAGATCACATTGACCGCCAGCAGCCGGCCGAGCTCATGCGTCACGATATCCCGCACCTGCAGCACGATCGGGTTGTGTCGCCGATGGTGGCCGACCAATACTTTTGCACCGGTGGAACGTGCGGCCGCGATCAACTCAGCCGCCTCGCTTGGCTGTGCAGTGATCGGCTTCTCGATGAGAACTGGAACTCCACGTTCGATGGCAGCGATAGCGACGTCCCGATGAAGCTGCGTCGGGGCCGCAATAATGATCCCGTCGACCTCCTGCGAATCCAGCATCGCTTCAAGAGTAGAATAGTGGCACACGCCCAGCTCGGCGGCGAAGGCAGCGGCACTCGGGGCCGGGTCAACGACGCCAGCGAGTACGGTGGAAGGTTCGTCAACGCAGTATTGAGCATGCCGGCGGCCAATGGCACCTGTCCCTACAACACCGACGCGTAAGGCAGGCTGAGCCGCTCCGACCGTGTGTCTAGCCATTTTCCCTCTCCGTCGGCGACGTGTCGTCCTTGCGGCGAGCGATCCCAGGGATCCTGTCCAGAACCGAAAGCGTGAGGCCGCCGTCGACCATAATGTTCTCGCCGGTGATGTAACGATTATTCGAGTCGATTAAGAAGTCGACTGTACGCGCAACATCGTAAGGCGCTCCGATCCGCCGCAAGGGGACGATGGCCTCACGCTGCCGAGTGATCGCGATGTCATCATAGATGACTTGCGTCATTGGCGTCATAATCATTCCCGGGGAAACGCTGTTGACCCGGATTCCGTGCTCGCCCCACTCAAGCGCCATTTGCCTGCACAACATGATAAGGGCAGCCTTTGCTGCACTATAGGCCCCAGTTTGCCGATGCGGATGAACGCCCGATTGCGAGGAAATGCCAACGAAGGCTCCCTGGCTGATCTTCAAATGTGGGAAACTTGCCTTCGCGAGAAGCCAGCTTGCGCGGCATGTAAGCGCAAACATGTCGTCCCAGACTTTGAGCGACATAGTCTCCAGCGAGGCCGGGTCGACGGCGCCGGCGTTGGATACGACGGCATCGAGCCCATTGAATCTCTCCATCGCGCCTTCGACGAAGCGCTCGGGCGTGGCGGGATCTCGAAGGTCTCCCTCAAGGACAAGAACATCGCAACCCTGGTGCCGCAACTCTTCCGCAAGTTGTTCAACAGTCTCGCGGCTCTTTCGCACGCACATTGCAATAGCAGAATTAGGTCGAGTGGCAATCTGGCGACAGATAGCGCCGCCAATTCCTTCACTTACTCCAGTCACAAGAACACGCATTCCGCTATTCCTTTTGAAGTTAGTGCATCGAGGGGTTGCCGTTGGCGTTACTCGTGTCCCTGATAATGTAACTTGTGTAGACGAAAGGCCCTCATCAGCGCACAAGGCGAATGAAGTCAGGCACTAATCAGCAAAACGAGCCGATACTTGGCCGACTTTATCGAGCTGAGCTTCTAAGAGACCAGCGGCACGGACGGGCAGGACACCACAAAGACTTCCAGTCGTCACGATCTGGCCTGCTTTCAATCCCCCGAGACAGTCGCTTTGCTCGTTCGCATAAGCCAGCAGAGGCAACAGTGGATCTCCGGCAGGATGAGATGCGGGGGCTTGATGGAGAGGGGTCCCATTCAGCGTCACATGACAGGCTAGCCCAGCTACTTGGTCGAAGGTCGAGAGCGGTAACCTATCACCAATGACGTAAGCCCGGTTTCCGAGGTTATCGGCCAGAAACGATAAGAAGGGCACATTCGCCGCGTCCTCGAACCGTCCACCAATCACCTCGATTCCAAGGACGAGGCTCTCGATCGCGTCGAGGACATCGGAGCGATCGTATGCGCCGGTCTCTCGTCTTGGGAGATCCCTTCCGAGTCGGACCGCAAGTTCGACCTCGATCGTACAATTTGGAAACAGGCGGATTTCTGCAGAGGCGGGATACACATCCAAGAGCGGAGCGGCGATAGGCCTTTTCTCTGGCCCGATTGCCACCTTCCAGCCGCCCACGGGCCGAGCCGACTGCCCCTGCACCAAAGCCTGGATCTGCATTGCACTCCTCGCGTTGGCCGGCATAGGCAGGGCAGTGTTCGCAACACCCTTCCCAGACGCCCGCGCTCGGACCAATTCGGCTGCAATCGTTTCAGTTTCAGCAGAGAGCGAGTGCTCAAGAGTCATTCTAACCTCGTCGTTGTCGGCCGTTTTGCGAGCCGTCTATGACCATGAGATACCAACACTGTCACATCGGTGGCTCAGACGATGAGCGATCTTGCCGGCACTCCGCGTGCATACGGGACCGCTCACCTCTAGAGTTACAATTAGGCGGCTTCAGCCACTACGGTCTGGCTCTGCTCGCCTAGCCCTTCGATGCCGAGCGTGATGACCTGGCCGGGACGCAGATAGACCGGAGGCTTCATTCCCTGCCCAACGCCAGCGGGTGTCCCTGTGATAATCACGTCACCAGGATGCAGCGTCATGAGTCCGCTGAGGTAACTGACAATTCGGGCCACGCTAAAGATCATGTTCGCTGTCGTGCCGTCCTGACGCCGTACACCGTCAACATCGAGCCAGAGTCGGAGATCTTGTGGGTTCGGGACCTCGTCAGCCGTGACGAACCAAGGGCCAATGGGACCGAAGGTGTCGCAACTCTTGCCTTTCGTCCACTGACCCGTCCCTTCGGTCTGGAACGCCCTCTCTGACACATCATTGGCGAGGAAGTAGCCTGCAACATGCTCGAGGGCACGTTCCTCGGACACATACTTCGCCTTCGTTCCAATCACCACTCCCAACTCGACCTCCCAGTCAAGCTTGGTCGAACCGCGGGGTTGAACGATGTTATCGTTGGGACCGACGATGGCGCTCGTCGCCTTCATAAACACGACGGGCTCGGCAGGGGCCTCATTGCCCGTTTCTCGCGCGTGATCGATGTAATTGAGACCAATACAGATGAATTTGCCTACCTCTTTGAGACACGGTCCGATCCGCTCCACCTGGCCAACCACCGGCAGCGTCTTTGGATCGCGCTCGGCAATCCGGCGCAGCCCATCAGGAGTTACACATGCTCCGTCCACATCCTGGATTATCCCGCTGAGATCCCGGACTGTACCATCGCTTGCGAGAAGAGCAGGTTTTTCCTCTCCCGCCGGTCCGTACCGAAGCAACTTCATATTTGACACTCCATCTGTTGTGGGGTGGAGCGGAGGACGCCCGCCGCTCCACCATGTTTGACTGACTGACTGCGCGGTTACCGCGACTTACTCAACGCCTCGTCATAGCGCTTGACGACTTCGGCGTAGGCATTCTCGGGTGACTCATCGCGCAACACCATTTTCTGGAAGGCCTCCCCGACGATCGTGTGGAAGGTCGACAGGATCGGGGTGTAAGCCACAGTGCGGCCACGCTGGCTGATCAGCTCAGCCCACTGTGTCTGGTTCTTGGCTGCTTCGGCTTGGAAGTACGGGGCACTGTAGGCCGATTTCCTCGATACGACCTCGCCGCCCTCGGCCGCGATCGCCTGCGCCTCTGGGGACACCATGAACTTGACAAAGGTCCACGCGGCATCCTGCTTCTTGGACTGCTTGTTCATCGCGATATGGTAGCTGTAAACAGTCTGTTTATCGGTATCGGAGAAGGCTGGTGCGGGCGCCCAGGCTAGGTCCTCACCACCACCCTGTTGTTGAACAGTCTTGAACCGATAGAGACCAAAGTTCGTCATCGCGATGGTACCGGACCTGAGGCCGTCGTGAACCTCGTTGATTCCCATCTGCGCGCTACGCAGTGACGTGACCTTGCACTTCGTGAAGAAGTCCTTGATGGTCTGGCCGGTGCGAACGAAGGATTCCTTTGTGAACGCGATCTTGCCGTCGGGAGCGAAGTACTGGCCGTTGTTGCCCGGGAGCATCGAGCTGAGGAAGAACTCCCCGAGGCCTTGGGCGCCACCAAGGCCGCCGGTTGCGCCAAGCGGGACAGCAAATCCAATGATGTTGGGCTGCTTGAATTTCGGGCCCGCTGCACAAACCTCGTCCCAGGTCTTCGGCGGGGTTACCCCCGCTTCCTGAAGGGCGCCCTTGCGATAGAAGAGGATCGGGATGCGGAAGTCCTGAGGAAGGCTGAACAGCTTTCCGTCCACCTGAGCACTGGAAAGCGGAAGAAGCCAGTCCTCGTTGGGGAGCCCATCTTTCTTGACCAGATCATCGAGCTGGACAAGATTGCCGGTGGCCGCAAACTCGGCGATCGCGAAGCCCACGATGCGCACGACGTCAGGGGTTTCGCTGCGGGATTTGATCGACCTCGAGACCGTTTGCCCTGTCGGATCAACGAGCAGCTTGATCTTGATATCCGGGTTCTTGCTCTCGAAGGCCTGGATCATCTTCGTCTGGGCTGCGGCCCGGGGATCGTTCGCATTATTCGGGTCAAGAAAGGTCGAGTAGACGATTTCCCTACCTTGTGCGAGGGCTCCCCCCGTGAATGACGCGAATGCGCCTGCACAGACAGATAGTACGGCCGCCGCTTTGATCATTGTTCGCCTGGACGTGGCATACATGGCTGTTTTCCTCCCTAGTTTGAAGCATGTGACATGCAGGCTATAGATGCTGGCTCAGCCTTTCACCGCGCCAGCTGTAAGGCCGGAGATGAACCATTTTTGAACGAAGCCGAACATGAGGATCACGGGCATCGATGCGATGATGACGAAAGCCATCATGTACGACCACGAGATGCCGATCGCGTCGAAGACTTGGTTGACGAGGGCAACCTGAAGGGTTCTCTTGGCCACTTCGGGAGCAAAGACTGCAACAGTGATGTAATCGTTCCAGGTGGTGACGATGCCGATCGTCGCAACCGCGGCGATACCAGGTCGTATCAGCGGCAGGATGAGGTTCCAGACGATCTGAAATCGGTTCGCGCCATCCATGAAGGCCGAGTCCTCGATCTCCACTGGGACCGCTTCGACGAAGTTGGCAATGAACCAAACCGTTTGTGGAATGATGCGTGCCGAGAGAATAATGGTGACCACGATCCCGCTGTTGAGCAGTCCGACAGCGTCGAGCAGGTAGTACGTGGGAACCAGCAGCGCGACGCCTGGCACCATTGATGTCGCCAGGATCACGAGCATCAGGACCCGCTTGCCCTTAAAGGAGAAGCGTGCGGCTGCGTAACCAGCAGGGATCCCAACCAGGAGCGCGAGAGCGACAGCGCCAACGGCATAGGCAACCGAATTCCAGAAATCCTGAAGGAAGGACTGGTCCCGGAAGACTTTGAAGTAGTTCTCCAGTGTTGCCACGTTCGGCCAGAGGGTTGGAGGGACAGCGACCGCCTCCACTTCAGTCTTGAACGAGGTCGCCAGGGCCCAGGCCACGGGCCCGAGCACAATGACCGCAAAGAGGAAGGACCCGAGGATTGCTGGTACCCGCCCGGTGGGGCGACCAGAGGATATGGCGGCACTCATATGCAGGGTATCCTATCCAGTGACGCGACCGGTGAGCCGGATGTAGAGCACACCGAGGGCGACGTTGATCAAAAGGACGACAATCGAGACAACCGCCGTAGGTCCGATATTGACGGCCTGGATGGTGCCGCGGAACGCCTCGAAGCTTAAGGTGGTCGTGGCCCCGAGCGGTCCGCCGCCAGTCATGACGATAATCAGCGTCATCAGGGTCAGGTACATGATCGAGAGGGTGAGTGCAGTGCTGCCCAAGGTCGGGAGGATCTGTGTCAGCGTGATATGCCGGAACTTGATCAGGGCACCGCCGCCGTCGATCTCCACTGCTTCGTAAAGCTCCTTGGGAATGGACTGCATCGCGGCCGTGGTCATGACCATGACGTAAGGGAATGACCACCAGGCGGTAGCGACGATGATGAGCGGCAACGCAAGGCCCGGATCGCCCAACATCAGCCCGGGATCAAGACCGATCACCTGCATCAGGTAGGGGATAGGCCCAAACGACGGATTGAGAAGCCAAAGCCAGATGCTCCCCACCACCGACATGGACAGCGTCCATGGAAAAAGAATGAGCACTCGCAGGACCGATCCGGTGGCCCCGGCGTTGTTCAGGACGAGCGCCGCTGCCATGCCGAGGGCCAAGGCGCCCGCAAGCGATCCGACGACGTAAGCCAGCGAGATGAAAGTCGTGTCCCAAAATGCCGAGGAGCCGAACACCTCCGCGTAATTGGCCAGGCCCACAAACCCTGTGAGCTCGTAGTACCGTGTCTTTTGAAAGCTCAGCCAGGTGACAAAGACCGATGGGTAAAGCGTGACGAGAAACAGGATCAGGATCGCTGGGGCAAACCAAAGATAGGGAGCCCATGAGAAGCGAGCTCCGCTGTGAGTGTCCAGCGTTTCGCCTAAAAGACCAGCTCCAGCGGAATTGGCCACGGCCTGGGTTCGGGTTGCTGACATGTTCGTTCCGTGTGGTTCTCTCGATCGCGATGCGTGCGGTGCTCCAGCCGTAGGGCTGGCGTTTCGTCAGTTCGTCAGTGCCTACGAGAGGCGCTGGCCGTCACGTTCGCTGAACAGATGGATGCGGGACACGTCCGGGATGACCCGAATGGTTTCTCCAACGCGGGGAGGGACGCGATCCCGAAAAATGCAGACAATGCTCTGAGAGCCATGTCGAGCAATGACCTGCGTTTCGGAGCCTGTCGGTTCGACGACGGCTACGGTGAGAGGCAATCCGTCATCGTTCAAGACAAGATGCTCGGGGCGGACTCCATAGACGACGTCACCGGAAGGCACATGTCGAAAGCCGGCCGGCAAAGGCAGGGCAGACCCGTCTTCGAGCACGAACCGCCCTTGTTCACAGCGTCCTTTCAGGAAGTTCATCGCTGGAGAGCCGATGAAGCCAGCCACGAACATATTGGCGGGACTGTCGTAAAGCTCGAGCGGTGCGCCGACCTGCTCCACGACGCCGTCATGCATGACGACGATCTTGTCGGCCATCGTCATGGCCTCGACCTGGTCGTGCGTCACGTACACCGTGGTGGTCCTCAAGCGCTGATGCAGTTCCTTGATCTCGGTGCGCATCTGCACCCGGAGCTTGGCGTCAAGGTTCGACAACGGCTCGTCAAAGAGGAAGACTTGCGGGTTTCTGACGATCGCACGCCCCATTGCCACGCGCTGCCGCTGGCCTCCCGAGAGTTGGCGGGGATAGCGATCAAGAAGCTTGGTGAGGCTAAGGATCTCAGCCGCGCGCTTAACACGCGCCTCGCGCTCCTCACGGGGAGCCTTTTTCAGCTTCAGGGAGAAACCCATGTTCTCAGCAACGGTCATGTGGGGATAGAGCGCATAGTTTTGAAACACCATAGCAATATCGCGCTCCTTTGGTGGAACGCCGTTCACGGTACGACCGCCAATCTGGATTTCCCCGCCCGTGATGTCTTCGAGGCCGGCGATCATGCGCAGCAATGTCGACTTCCCGCATCCGGATGGCCCGACCAACGTCACGAACTCACCGTCGCGAATATCAACTGAGACGCCGTGGAGCACGGAAGCGGCGCCATACGCCTTGCGGACTGCTTTTAGCTCAACGTTAGCCACTGTTCCCTCCTTGGCCCGCGGTGCGGTCGCTCTTTGCTGGCCCGGTTCAGGTCCCGTTGTTACTGGAACGCTATTCCACTAACTGGCTTGGTGTCAACTCTGCCGCCCCGCCTCTGCGGCAATTAGCAACGAGGTTGATAGATTAATGAGCTTCGTCAGGCACTTGAGGTAGCTTGGGCCGGCGGGACCTGCCTGAGGGGAGAGGCAATCCGGTAGGGCCAGAGGGCAGAAAGTTCCTGCGCAGCTGACTTGACCTGCTCCGCCACCTGCGGAACCACAGCCGGAGAGAAGCGATGGGTTGGGCCGGCAACGCTCACCGTTCCAACAACCTGCTCGCCCACGCGGATCACGGCGGCAACGGCGGCAACTCCAGGCTCAGCCTCTTCAATTGCAGCAGCCCAGCCCTGCTCTTGGGTTTCGTCCAGGGCCGCGGAGAACGTTTGCTTCGTCGTAATTACCCTAGGACCGCCCATATCGGTACGTCCCAGACCACTGGCAACAGCGCGGGCCAGAGCCTCCTCTCGATCGAGTGTCGCCAGCCATGCTTTCCCGTTTGCTGTCGTATGAAGGGGAACTTGTGCCATGACATCAGGCTGGTAGATCAAGCCGGACCGTGCGCCTTGCGACTGCGCAATCCAGGTGAGGCCGTCTGGATCGACAATCGCAATCCTACCAAGACCTTCTGTCGCATTTGCCAACCGATCCAGGATTGGTTGGCAGATGTCCGGGATCCGCGTCCCGACCAGGAGGCGCTGGCCAACTACAGCCAGGCGCAGGGACAGGCGGTAGAAGCCGTTGTCAGGATCCTGCTCGGCCCAGCCCAGGTCGCACAAGGTGGTGAGAAGACGGTGAGCCGCGCTCTTAGGCACATCTAGGCGGCGGCTGATCTCGCCGAGTGGCATCGCCCCCGCATGCTCACTGAGCAGTGTGATGAGGTCGAAGCAGCGTTCGACGAGGGATTTGACAAGTCGCATGGCACCACGTTATCAAGATTACTGGAACGGCATTCCACTAGCACAATCTGCGGGATTTCGCAAACCAGAGCGCTCTAATCGTCCCGCCGAGCCAACTCCGGGAGTCAACATGAGTTCAAATCAGCAGGACCTGTCGGGCAAGATCGCCGTGGTCACAGGCGCAGGGCGCGGATTGGGTAGCGCTATCGCCGATGTTCTCGCCGACCGTGGGGCTCATGTGATCGTCAACGACCGCACGCTCGAACCAGCGACCGAGGCCGCGGAGGCCATTCGAGGACGCGGTGGAAACGCCAGCGCCATCGCTTTTGACGTGGCTGACACGTCCCAGGTTGAGGAGGCCTTCCGCCAGCTCCTCGCCGACCATGGTCGTGTCGACATCCTGATCAACAACGCTGGAATAGGCGACTTCGTCAGCTTTCCCGAGATTAGCTCCGAGAAATGGGATCGGATGATCAACATCCATCTCAAAGGCTCGTTCAATTGCTGCCAAGCCGTTCTCGCCGCGATGAAGGCACAACAATATGGGAAAATCGTCAACGTAAGTTCGGTCGCCGGTAAGCGCGGCGACTTCATTGGGAATGCACATTATACCGCTGCGAAGGCTGGAATCATTGGCCTGACGAAATCCCTGGCGCTCTACGCGGCACCGTTTGGAATCAACGTCAATGCGATCGCGCCAGGCCTCGTCGCAACGGAACTTACCGATGAGATGAGCCCCGATATGAAGGCGACGACCATCTCTCGCATTCCTGCGGGCCGCCTTGGGCGCCCAGAGGAGATTGCACGGGCCGCTGCCTTCCTCGTGTCAGATGATGCAAGCTACATCTTCGGTGAGACATTGAGTGTGAATGGTGGCTCCTACATGGACTAATGGCCTGGCCAATCGCAATGCTACGGAGCCTCCAATGAGAATTGCTGTTTTCGACGTCAGCCATTGGCACTTTCCCCTGTATCTCTCCGCGTTGCGAGATCCTGGTATCCAGGTGGTGGGTATCTCAGATGCTGCGTCATTTGCCGGAGCACGAGTCGCAGATCAGCTGAATTGTAACCTGTACGACTCCAACGAAGATCTCCTGAATGAGGATTTCGACTTTGCTCTGGTGTTCAGCCGCCACTCTGAGATGGCGGGACTGGCCGAGCGGCTGATTGTCCGCAGCATTCCGTTTCTGATCGAAAAGCCCTGTGGGCTTAATCTCCAGGAGGTCCGTCGGATACGGCAGCTGTCGGAGAAGCACGGTGTTTACGTCAGTGTTCCCTTCATCATGCGCGTGAGCGATCTCGCTGCTCGTCTTTCGCCCGCCGAGGGATTTACGCCGGAAGGATATCAGCATCTCTCGTTCAGGTTCATCGTGGGCCCGGTCGCTCGATATGAGCGTGGCGGGTGCAGCTGGATGCTTGACAGACGATATGCAGGTGGAGGGTCCACGCTGAATGTCGGGGTCCATTTCATTGACCTGATCTCATCTCTGACAAATGGCCCGATTACCCAGGTTTCGGCTCAGATGCGAACGTATCGACCCGATGTCACCGTCGAGGAGCAGGCCGTATTCACCTGCCGAAACGCTGCAGGCCAAATCGGAGTAATTGAAACGGGCTACCTGTATCCATCAACGGCGGAGGATCAGCGAGACTTTGCATTCTCCATCTCGCATACCTCCTCCTACATCCGGGGTTATGCGGACCAGCTTTACATCAAAGGACGCGACCAACAGCAGGAACGCGCTACGACGGTCGAGTATAATACGGACGAATTCTATTCCGTGTTCTTAAGGCGCAGTTGGATGGATTTGACGGAGGGTCGTCCTCCGGTTGCAGGTTTGCGCGAGGCGGAGCATGCGGTCGCTGTCGTCGAGGCGGGATACCGATCTGCGGCCAACGGCGGTGCGCCGGAACCAGTCGACCTAGCCCCATAGGACCGTTGCTGCCCAACGGCTCTATCCAACCCCCTATGTTCAGCTTGATCGTTTCGACCTTTGCTATCGATCGCGCCGAACCAGAAACAGTGTGTAAAGAGGAGAAGTCCATGTCGTTGTCAGGATCAGGCGTCATTGCAATTTGGAACGACATCACTGAAGAGGGACGCGCAAACTTTTACGATTGGCATGACCGAGAGCACATTCCGGAGCGGGTCGGCACCCCAGGCTTTCTGCGCGGCCGCCGCTACATCGCTCTGTCGGGAACACCGCAGTACTTCACTCTTTATGAGGTTCGAGACCGGTCTGTGCTCACTGGACCGGATTACTTAGCGCGACTGAATAGCCCGACGGAGTGGACCTCACTCTCGGTTCAGCACTTCAGAAACACATCTCGCTCACTTTGTGATGTCGAGGTCTCGTTGGGTAACGGGTCAGGTGGCTTCATCGGGACGATCCGCTTCGACTGCGAGGCGGGACGGGATGCGGACATTCTCGCCAGGCTGTCTCACGCCATCCTACCCGAAGTCACAAAAGCGCCTGCAATCTGCGCGGCCCATATCTGCCGGGCGGATGAGGGTGCGAGCAACGTCCAAACAGCCGAGCAACGGGGCCGCGCCGCCAATATGGTTCCTCGTTGGGTGATCATCGTGGAAGGCGCTACGCAGGAAGCCGTCGACCATGTCCTGTCCACGCATCTGAGCCCGGCGGTTTTCAGTGATTTGGGCGCTCCAGAAGTCCTGCATGGAGTTTATTGTTTGCAACACGACCGTCTCGCCGCTCGATGACGGGGTTGCCGTTTCCAGGGCGAAGGGGCTCAGCTGCCTAACGAGAAACCCGACCGGCAGGAACATCGTAAGAAGGGCGCCCGCCGACTCGTGATCTGACTATGTAGCACAGACGTATATGCTCAAGCGGGTCGGCAAAGGCGCATCGCCAAATAAAATGAGACATTCTATCGATGCAGGTTCTTTATCTGCGCCGAGACCTAAGCAGACGCAGCGGATGGGACCTATTTGGTCGATACGCGGTTTCACAAAAAGGAGTCCGGGACGATGCACCCCGTTATATGCCTTCATCCCGACGATAATGTCGTGATTGCGCGCACGACCCTGATGGCTGACACGCCCGTCGCGGATGGGATCGCAACCTCTGTCCGCATTCCTGCCGGACATAAGGTCGCTGTGCGGCCGATCGCTCAAGGCGAGCCAGTGCGCCGCTACAGCCAGGTTATTGGCTTTGCGACAGCCGATATCGCCCCTGGACAGCACGTCCATGTCCACAACATGGGAATGGGAGAGTTTGCGAAAGACTATGCCTATGGTCGGGACGCGAAGCCGACCGACTATGTCGAGGTCCCGGCCACATTCGAAGGCATTCGCCGTCCCGACGGCCGCGTCGCGACCCGCAACTACATCGGCATCCTGACCTCAGTGAATTGCAGCGCCCATGTGGCGAGCCTCGTGGCCGACGCGTTCAAGCGGCATCCCTTTACCGGGTTCGAGCCGCTGGCCGACTATCCGAACGTCGACGGCGTCGTCGCGCTAACGCACAAGACCGGCTGCGGCATGCCGGAGGGAGAGCCTCTTCAGCTCTTGCGGCGCACCCTCGCCGGATATGCGCGCCACCCGAACTTCTCCCATATCGTCGTGCTTGGGCTCGGTTGCGAGGTGAACCAGATTGGCGCAATGCTAAAGGAGCACAACCTTACCGACCGAATCCGCAACATGGATATTCAGGCGATGGGCGGCACCCGCAAGACCGTGGAGGCCGGCATGGATTTTGTGCGGGAGGTTCTGGCCGAAGCGAACCACGTGCATCGGGAGACGGTGCCGGCGACGGAGCTGAAGGTTGCCCTGCAATGCGGTGGGTCGGACGGCTACTCCGGGGTTTCGGCCAATCCAGCCCTCGGGATCGCGAGCGATCTCGTGGTGCGCAACGGCGGCACGGTGATCCTATCCGAAACCACCGAGACCTATGGCGCCGAGCATCTCTTCACCCGTCGGGCCGTCAGCCAGGAGGTCGGCGAGAGGCTGGTCGAACTGATGCGGTGGTGGGAGGACTATACCCGCAAGCACGGCGCGGAGATCAACGCCAATCCGTCGCCTGGCAACAAAGCCGGGGGGCTGACCACCATTCTGGAAAAGTCCCTCGGTGCCATGGCCAAGGCTGGCAGCACCAATCTCGTGGACGTGATCAAATACGCTGATCCTGCGACGGCGAAGGGGTTCGTGTTCATGGACACGCCGGGGTTCGATCCGGTCTCGGCGACCGGACAGGTCGCAGGTGGCGCGAACGTCGTGTGCTTCACCACTGGGCGCGGTAGCGTTTTCGGCTGCAAGCCGGCGCCATCGATTAAGATTGCCACCAACACGCCTCTTTACAGGCGGATGGAAGAGGACATGGACGTGAACTGCGGCACGATCCTCGATGGCGAGGAGAGTGTGCAGGACTCTGGACAGCGCATCTTCGACCGCATCCTACGGGTCGCTTCCGGCGAGCGCACCAAGAGCGAGGTGTTCGATTTCGGATCGGCCGAGTTCGCGCCATGGCCGCTCGGCGTTACGGTCTGAGGCACCGGCTGCATTCTGAGGGAGGACAGCATGACGGATCGCAGGCGGGATCGTTCCGAGACCGATCCGAAGGCGGTGGAAGCCCGCAAGCTGGCTGAGCAGGGCCTTCACGAGCAGGCCATCGGCCATGACGATGAGGCAGACCGCCTTCTCGTCATGGCGCAGGACATGGATCCGGAGACCGTCGCCGATGTGCTTCGCGAGCATGACGCCGCGCGGGCACCGGATGCAAGGTTACAAGCCACGGCGGACCAGGACGTGGAGCGGGTTCTTCCGCGCATCAAGCCCGGCCCCGATCCGTCCAGCGGCTGAGCCAAGGAGCGAACACGGTCGCAGGCATTTCGAGGGGCCGTTTTAGGCGGCGAAACCCCGCTCCCGAAAAGCCGCTCACATCTGGTCTATGACCCAGACGTCGACGAGGCGGAGAACGAGGACCTCTGGCTCGACGTGGTCAAGCGTACCGAGAAGTGGCCCGCGGTCGCGGCGGCCGCTATCGAATCCCTCGCCCCCTAATCTGCCCCGCTTACGCCCGCAAGCAGCAAGGGATCGACCGAGATGGCTCTCTTCAGCTCACGGAGGGCAAAGGTCGAGCGCGAGTGGCGAATGCCTGGAATCCGATAAAGGCTCTCGTGTGAATCGGCCCCGAAGGTTGTCCCCTCGCTAGGGAAGCGCAATGCCTTGGTTTAGCGACACAAAATAGAAATTCGGCGGGGTCACGATCGGCGCCGATGATGACCCCGCCGACGCCATGAATTTGCAGCAACGTCATGCAATTTATGGCAGTCGGTTCGGGGGTCAGCATTCGATGCTGATTCACACGTTGCCCATGTGAAAGCCTGTCCGTGTCAGACGAAGTCGTGATATGCTTTTGCACTCGAGTGGCAGACCGATGTGAGCTATCAATCCGACGCACAGGAGGCACATCCATGACGGCACGAGCGCATTATCGGCTCCTGGCTCTGCTCACGGCCACGTGGGTTGCTTCGGTCCTGTCGTCCAACCCAACCTGGGCGGGGGACGCGAGCGATCTCAATCGGTTCCGCGGGACAGGACAGTGTGAGGAATGTGACCTGAGGGATGCTGGGCTGAGCGGCATCACCGCGCGGGAGGCCAATCTGGGCAAAGCCAACCTTGCAGGAGCCGACCTCAGCGGAGCCATTCTTTCCCGAGGCCGTTTTGTCCACGCAAGATTGGACCGCACCAACCTCAGCAAGGCCAACCTGATCGGGGCCAACCTGACAGAAGCCTCTGCTGCAAGAGGAAGTGTCAATCTCACCAAGGCGGTCCTGTATCAGGCTAACCTGAGCGGCGCGAACCTGGCTGGGGCTGACCTGACCGGGGCCGACCTGACGGGGGCGGATCTCACCGAGGCTGACCTGACCGGAGCCAACCTGACGGAAGCCAATCTGGACAACACGACCTTGTCGGATACCAACCTGACGGGCATCAACTTGACACGCGCGAGCCTGAGGGAAACCTACCTGTACAGTGAGTCCGATACCTGGCGCCGCCTGACCGAGGATGACCTGACGCATGCCATCCTCTGTGCAACCGCCATGTCGGACTGTGCGGAGATGAGCTATCGCGATTGCCCGCGCTAGCGGAGCCATCTACTGGCCTGTCCGGCGTCTCATCTGAAGTTCCACGGCCGAGCAGTCGTAGGCCGGGGCGATCTGAACCGGATGAACCACAGCGTCGGGCTGAGACTGATCGGCAATCTCGCGGATGATCTTGTCCCGGATGGCCCTGGCAAACTGCGTCAGCTTCCGGACCGGGATCGTGAAGGCGCCGGGACCGCCGATGACGCAACTGCGGAAGTAGAGATTGAGATCCGGGATGTCCCAGATGCCATCCGGCCGCTTCAGCATGATCGGCAGGCCGTTGATGGTGATCCCTTGGGCCAGGGCCGCCTCGCGAACCGCAGCCAGGCTTTCGCCCTGGTTGTTCGCCCCGTCACCGGAGATGTCGATCACCTGCCGGGTTGCCAGGAATCTGCTCTCGTGAAGCTGTCTGAGGCCGAACGTGATGGCTCCGGAGAGGGAGGTATGGCCGGAGTGATGAAGAGGGCTGCGCGCGAGGCGATCGGCAAAGTCGAGCGCCTCGGCGGATTGCCCGATCAAGGTCCATGGAGCAACGATCTTCTGATACGACGAGCCTGCCCATTCGAAGTACGTGACGGCAATACGGCCCAGCTCGCCTTTGCGAATGGCGCTGTGCACCTCCGGCGAGCGAAATGCCGCGATGAAGCCCTGACGCTGAAGCTCCTGCTCCTCCGTCTCCATGGACGACGAGACATCAACCGCGAGGACGAGCGCAAGATCAACCTCGGTCTCGGCTCTGGTGCTCGCAGGGAAGAGGACAAGCATTGCTGCAGCGAGCCACGGAGCAAGAATGGTGGATCTCATCAACCCCATGACGACCTCCCATCCACCCGGTCGAACCAACGGTGAAGCAGCATCGAAGGCTACACCGGGCCGACTGTCATGAATGTACGACTTCGCTGGCGAATTCATAGCGTCAGCGGGATCCTGATTGGCGCCGGAAGCGGAGCGAAGGAGCAGAATGCGAAACGGCAATCCTTTCCGGCTGCTGGCTCAGCCCGCGAATGCATGATGGCGTCAGCCGATACAAGGGGAGGATAAGGATCTGTGGGCCACCGAGTTGTGAATCCGCATCAGAAGCCCGCCACCTCAGCACATTGACTTGCCCCTCAGGTGAGCGCTGCTTCCAGGCGGGCATAGCTGCCAACATGCTTGCATGCTCCCCGCGTGGGGCGCTGCTAGGCAGTTTGCGATAGCCGCCTCGGGACCAGCGTGGTAGTATGAGATCTCCTTTGGTGACCGCGCTGGGGGACAGGAGGTGCGGCCATGGGATACTACCTCAAAGGTGAGCTGCTCGAGGTTTGCGACTGCAACACGCTCTGTCCCTGCTGGATCGGCGAGAACCCGGACAATGGCACGTGTCAGTCCTCGCTGGCCTACCGGATCGAGCGTGGCGAGATCAATGGCACCGATGTTTCGGGGCTGAACTTCGGCGTCGCCGCGTTCATCCCGGGCAATGTGCTGGAAGGCGGATGGCGCGCCATCCGCTATATCGACAGCCGGGCCACTGCTGAACAGGAAGCTTCTCTTCTCAAGGTGTTTCGCGGAGAACTCGGCGGTCCGCTTGCCGATCTTGCGGGGCTTGTCGGTGAGGAAGTGGCGGTGCGTCGAGTCCCGATCACGTTCAATGTGGAGGAGGGAGCTGGGACGCTGCGCATCGGCGATGCCGTCGAAGCCGAGATGGCGCCTTATCGAGGGCCAACAGGAGAGCCGACAAAGCTCGTCGAGAGCATCTTCTCGACAATCCCGGGCTCTCCCGCTTATGTGAGCAAGGCATCCCGGTTCCGACTGGCCCAGCCAGAACTCGGAATCGACCTTGATATCTCGGGCCGCAACGCCATTCAGGGCTATTTCGAACTGCAGGGCTGAAGGCGAAACTGCCTCCCCGATGTGATTGCGACGCCGCACCATGAATAGGGTCACGTCACACGATCGCGCCTTTCTGCCGCTGTTTGCCGGCATAATCCTGCTCGCCTGGGGTGCCCTCGTCATCTGGGACGTTTCTCCCTATGCCCGCTATCTCGACCACGACTGGACACAGCTGGGTCTCATCGCGACCCTGTGCACGGCTCTTCCGGCGGGAACCGTGCTCGTGCCGCTGCTGCTTTACGTGAGCGGCTGGGTGCTCATGACGGCCGCGATGATGCTGCCGACGACCCTGCCGCTCATCACCGTCTTTCGCCGGTTGACGATGCGGCGCCGCAATCGCGCAGCACTCCTCGCGCTGCTGCTCGTCGGTTATCTCATCGCCTGGCTCGGGTTCGGTCTCGCAGCCCACGTGCTGGGCCTTGCTCTGATCGAAGTCGTCCGGCGGTCACCCTGGCTCACCTTCAACGGTTGGCCGATTGCGGCGGCGGTCCTATTCCTGGCCGGCCTGTTCCAATTCTCGTCCCTGAAGTATCGCTGCCTCGAAGCCTGTCGCTCCCCCATCGGCTTCGTCACCGCCCGCTGGCAGGGCCGCCGACCGCGAATGGAGAGTTTCCACCTTGGTCTTGCGCACGGCGTTTACTGTGTCGGTTGCTGCTGGGCCCTCATGCTGTTGATGTTTGTCGTCGGCACGGGAAGCATCGGCTGGATGCTGGCGCTCGGTGCACTCATGGCTTTTGAGAAGAACAGCCCTTGGGGACGCCGCATGGCCGGGCCTCTCGGCAGCGTGTTGATCTGTGCAGCCTGCGTGGTGATTGCCGCTGAACTCATCTGAGACGAGCGCCGTGCTGGTCAGCATGGCCGATCTATCTCATGAGTGGACTATTCGGTGGGCTGCATTCCATGACGTCTCGTCCGACGGAATCCGAGACCTTTGACGGCGGGGAGACAAGGATTTGCGGTCCTCACGGCGCAAGCTGTGGGGGTTCGAGTCCCTCCGCCCGCACCAGTCTCCGAGTGCCGCGGCTTATGGGCCCGTCCAGGTCTCGATGGCTTCCTTCAGGCCTGCCGGCAAGTCGATCGGAGCCTTGGTCTCCGAGGCTGTTCCTGCGGAAGCGAGCTCGGCGAGGAACACCCGGTACCGTTCGACCTTTGGTTCCTGCGCCGTGTCGATGCTCTCCACGGCAGCATCATCCGGCGAACCGGAGAACAGGCAGAGGAGTGCGAGGATCGCGCGCATGGTTCGGCTCCATCAGGGAACACAGTAGGCGAGCGTACCGTGGCATTTTCGGGACCGGGGAGGTGTGCGGAAAGGCACACCCTATAGAAGGGCCGATCCATGCCGGGCACGTTGCCAGCCATCCTGGCGGACATGGTCACCCGCGCTTTGCGACCGTTGCCGCGGGCCCACCTTGCCAACGCCTGTGTCCGGAGGACAAGGCGGACACGATGATGCAGGCGTATGTTAGCCAGTTCCAACCTGTTACAGCGCTGAACACGAGACCATCAACAGCGCCAGTGACTGCGCCACCGGCGAGACCAACGAGCCCTCGAGTGGCTCTCGTCGCCCAACCATGGATGGGAACGGCGACTCGAGGGCTTCGTTGCATTAACTTTGGCGGTGTAACGAGGGTGGGTCTGTGAGGAGCCGCCCTGTTGTCTCTGTTCAAGCGCCGCCGCTTTCCGGCTGAGATCATCCTGCTGTGTGTGCGCTGGTACTGCAAGTATGGGATCAGCGATCGCAATCTCGCCGAAATGATGCAGGAGCGCAGTGTCGCGGTCGATCCCTCTACCCTCTTCGATCTGTGAGAAAATCCTCTGATGGACGGACTGGCGCAGCTCAGGCCATGCCGTGCTCCCGTGAGCCCTGTCGTGCTCCCGTGATGCGAGCAAGACAGAACACGGTCGATGTGTGGGAGATGCTTCCTGGAACGCTGCACGCTTGGGCCAGAGCTTGAGAAGCGAGTTCGTCAATACCAGGGACCTCGCTCAGGTTCCTGGCGCGTAGACGAGACGTATGGGCGGGTTGGCGGGAGATGGAAGTACCTGTTCCGTGCTGTCGACAAATTCGGCCAACTGATCGCCTCCATGCTGGCAGAGCGGCGCGATACTGGAGCAGCCTATCGCTTTCTGCGCAAAGCGCTCAAGACGATGAGCGACCATCCGCCATGCTCGATCACGACCGACAGACTGGCATCGTACCCGAAGGCCATCCGACGCTTGCAAAGCGAGGGGCTGCTGCCGAACGATGTCGAGCATCGGACATCGAAATACTTGAACAACATCATCGAAGCGGATCATGGCGCGCTCAAGCGCGTGATCCGGCCGACCCGCGGCTTTCAGAGGATGAAGACAGCTTCTGCGACTTTGAGGGGCTTTGAGGTCATGCGCATGATCCGTCGTGGCCACTGCATCCTGCCGCAGGCCGGTGTGACAGGCGAAATCCGTCTTGCGAACCAGCTCTTCGGTCTTGTCGCATGAGTGATCCGTTCGACTGGGTTCGTTGTGCCCGTTACAAGTTAATGCAACGGAGCCGTTCGACGGAACCGTTAGTCCACCGCGATGACAGCTGCCGCTGCGAGAAGGCCAAGCCCGCTCATCAAGCCTACCCATCTGAGGACATGGGCGAGGGTGTCCGTGGCTGGATGAGGTCCGTGCGACTCAACGGGGTCGTCATCAAAATCCATCGCTACCTCAATCGCGCTGAAAGGGGCGAGGTAAGGGCCGCCCGACGTTCTGGCGAATGATCTGGTCGCAGGCGGCTGATCCGTCCTGCGACATCCTCGCGAGGGTGGTGGGTAAACTTGATGATGGGCTCCTCGGGAACAGCGGAACTATCGCTTCGCATACTTGTAATATACCTGCCCGAGCCGCTCACGGCTCGGCTGCGGCGGTACAATTGCTCGGCTCATTCGCCACGGAGATAGAAAAGAGGATGGAGAGGCTGTTCTCGACGAGCGAGGTTCACCCGCGCGACCGGTTTGATTATTGGCACAGTGTTGCATGCAAGAACCTGATCGCTCATGACGCCCAGCCTGAGTGCCGGCATACCTTCCACGCCGAGCTGCAAGCCGGGGCGCTGGCCGAGGTCGGGCTGATCCTCTTCGCGAACTCGGCGATGGCGGTTGCCGTCACACGGCGGCAGTGCGCGCGTCTGGAGGCCGATGAGCTGTTCGTCTGCCGCCAAGTCGCCGGCATGCTGGTTCTGGCGCAGGCGGGGCGCGAGGTCGTGCTGGAACCCGGCGACCTGACACTGCTCGACCCCCGCATTCCCTATGAGGGGAAGTTCTCGGCGGGCTCGCAGATGCTGGTCCTGAAAGTGCCCCGGCGGGCCTTGGAGGCGCGTGTCGGCAGAACGATTGATTTGGTCAGTCGCCCCATGAAGCCAAGCGAGGCAGAGCACCGCTTGGCTTCAGGGTTTCTGGCCATGCTGCCGGATTACGCAGGTCAATTGGGCATGGCCGCCACAGAGACGCTGAAGGATCAGGCGCTCGATCTGGTGGCCCTTTCACTGGCGAAGACGCAAGAGGGGCCAAGGCCGTATCTTTCGTCGGCGCGGGCCTCTGCCCTTGTGAACGTGCGGGCGGCCATTGACGCCAGGCTGAGCGACCCGGCTCTTGACCCAGAGGCGGTGGCCGCCGCCGCCGGCCTCAGCGTGCGCTACGCCAATGTGCTGCTGGCCCAAGAGGATACGTCGATTGTCCGTCTGATTCAGTCCCGGCGATTGGAGCGCTGCTACAGAGCTCTCAAGGACCCGCTTCAAGCCCATCGCACGGTCAGCGAGATTGCCTTTGCTTGGGGCTTTGTGGACATGACCCACTTCGGTCGCCGCTTCAAAGCGGCTTACGGTGTGCTTCCAAGCGAATTCCGCAGATCCATGAAGCCGAGCTGATCGCTCGTCCAAGCCGATGGGTTCAACTCCTGCCTCCGCTGCCAGCCGCCTTCAATCCGCTCGTCACCCCAGTCATGCCATCCCCTTGCATAACACCTTCCCATCGCAGTCTCCGAAGGATTACCTCGTCCGAGCTTAGGGCAAATACTCCCAAATAGAGTATCTTAAGCCATGAGATGAGGGAGACTTGCATGACGCGAGAGCAAGTCGAGCACGTGGCGCGAACGTTCTATGAGGCCGAGTACCCTGGCAAGTGGCACGAGGCTCCCGCAACCCTCCAGGAGCGCTTCAGAGATCATGCCCGGACAGCCCTCGCCAACCTCAACCGCCAGATCGCAGCGTGCCGCTCCTCCTCCAAGCGAGTGGCAGACCCTGCTCCTGCGACACCACTGCCATCTCCAAGCTCACCGGCCCATCCGTCAGCACCCGCGGGCCGTGTTCGTCCCGAACCTCATCTATGACCTCGCGACCGTCGCCCTTGGACTACCGACCCTCCCGATGTCAAACGGTGTCGAAGCTTCGGCCTCTATCCGAGAGTTAATCTGGGTGCACCGCTAGGATTATACCCTTGATATCGAATTTATTCCGACAGGAGGTTTAAAGTGAGGGTTTGATGTCCCTTGGCTGGAGGGGGATCATGTCACACGAGCGGCAAACCCAGTGGACGCATCGGCTTGAGTACCTGCACGCCCTGCGAGAGCGCTTTATGGCAGCCCGCCAGTACGACCGGGCCTACGAGACCTACCTCACCATTCAGCACGTCTATGACCTCTGGGCGAATGAGATGTTCCGGGCGCGTGGGTAGCTCTTGGGCAGAGTTCGCCCCTTCTCCAAGGCCAAGGTATGTTCCCGCGCCGTTTCCCTGGATCGTAGCCTGATCGGCATCCGTGGCTGAAGGCGACCAAGGAGTCCCGGCGACCATGCAGAAACTTGAGGAAGCTCGGGCCAAGCCAAGCTAAGATCCGAGCCCATTGATCTTAACGACTTGAGACAGGTCTATCCTTCAGGAGCATCAGATCAGGCACTTGCGACACCCGTCACCTCGGCCCAGGCTCGGAAGGCCTGAGTTCGGAATGCGCGATGAGCGGCGGCGTGATGTTTGAAGGACGGCGGAAGAGGTTTGCCACCTGATCATGGACCGAGAGGAAGCGTTGGGCCTGCCCGGCTGATTTGAAGCGCTTCATGACGCGCTCACGTCGTCGCGTCGGCTGATAACTATTCTCGGCGCGGTTGTTCAAGCCTTTATGCTGGCGATGCTCCACATTGGGCATAACGGCTCTCTTGGCCGCGCCGTAGCTCGCGAGTTTGTCGGTGATCATCACACGCGGGGCGGTGCCCTGCTTCTTGAGCAGCTTCCGCAGCAGGCGTTTGGCTGCTTTTGCGTTACGGCGGCTCTGAACCAGGATGTCGAGCACGACTCCATGTTGATCGACAGCTCTCCAGAGCCAATGCTTCTTGCCGGCGATGCTGATCGCAACCTCATCAAGGTGCCATTTGTCTCCAGATGCGGGCAGACACCGGCGGATCCGGTTGGCATAATCCTGGCCGAACTTCAGCGCCCACTGCCGCACGGTCTCGTAGCTGACCAGGATACCTCGGGCGGCGAGCATCTCCTCGACCATGCGCAGGCTCAACGGAAAC
>NZ_JBVVAK010000108.1:0-28064 GCF_055792825.1 Microvirga sp. GN3 | reverse complement strand
GATGGTCTGGCCAGCGAGCGCGAGCAGGGCATTACGATCGACGTCGCCTATCGCTTCTTCTCGACCGACCGGCGGACCTTCATCGTCGCCGATACGCCGGGCCATGAACAATATACGAGGAACATGGCAACGGGCGCCTCGACCGCGGATGTTGCCATCCTCCTCATCGATGCGCGCAAAGGGATCACTCGCCAGACCCGGCGGCATGCCCTTCTCGCTTCCATGCTCGGGATCCGTCACGTTGCCCTCGCCATCAACAAGATGGACCTCGTGGAATGGTCCGAGGAGAGGTTCAAGCAGATCGACGCGGAGTTTCGAGCCTTTTCGATCAATCTTGGCTTTGACCGGATCGCTTCCATCCCGTTATCGGCTCTGCATGGCGACAATGTCGTCGCGCCATCGTCGCAAGCATCCTGGTATGCCGGGCCGACGCTGCTCTCGTATCTCGAAACCGTCGAGGTCGAGCAGAAAGCCGATGCGGAGCCGTTCCGCATGCCGGTGCAGTGGGTCAACCGGCCCAACCCGGACTTTCGCGGCTTTGCCGGCATTGTCACCAGCGGCGGTGTTAAATCCGGCGACCGGGTGCGGATCCTTCCCTCCGGACTGGAGACGTCCGTTGCGCAGATCGTGACGATGGACGGAGAGCTGAATGAGGCCGTTGCCGGTCAATCCGTCACACTCACCCTGTCCGACGAGGTGGACATCTCGCGCGGTGACGTCATCGCATCCCTGGAGAGGCAGGCTCAGGTCTCCGACAGGATCAAGGCCCGCCTGTTCTGGATGGCGACGGAGCACCTGAAGGAAGGTGACCAGTTTCTGTTGAAGATCGGTGCAGCGTCAGTGCCTGCACGGGTCGTCCGTGTGCGTCAGCGGATCGATCTTGCCTCGCTCGCCTCTGTGCCCGTGTCGTCGCTGGGCGCCAACGATATCGGCCAGGTGGTTCTCGCCCTGGACCAGCCCGTCGCCTTCGATCCCTATGCCGAGAGCCGTCGCACGGGCGGCTTCATTCTCATCGACCGGGAGAGTTTCGACACGGTGGCAATCGGTCTCGTGGATGGAGCAGTGGCCGAGGAGCCCGTCAACCTCCAGGTCGTCCGGAACAATGCTCCGTTGGCCTGGATCAAGTGGACGGGCGAGCAGAAGCGGCGCAGCGCCCTGAAGGCCATGTCGTGGCGGGTCATCGGATCGGTTGCGACCGTCGGCGCGGCCATCGTTCTGACGCAGGATATCCGCTTAGCCGCAGCCATTGGCGCGACCGAGGTGGTGACCAAGCTCGTGCTCTATTACGGCCACGAGCGCCTGTGGGCCCGCATCCGCTATGGCCTGTCCGTTGCAACCGGCCACCATGGCGGCGGCCCTCAGAGTTCGGGCGCCAAGTAGGCGCCGGTCCTCTTTCTCAATCACCAATCATCATGACAACGCCTGCTGAGCTGCCGCGGAGTAGCAGCCCACCAGGGTGAAGGAAGAACAATGAGCGAGCGTTCACGTCGAACCCGGCCCCTGCATGCGGACACCCGGCTTGTTCATGAAGGCACGCTGCGGTCGGAGTTCGGCGAGACCTCCGAAGCGCTGTTTCTCACCCAAGGCCACGTTTATGCCAGTGCCGAGGAATGTGAGGCCCGCTTCAAGGGAGAGAGCCCGGGCTTTCTCTATGCCCGCTTCTCGAACCCGACGGTCACGATGTTCGAGCAGCGCATCGCATCCTTCGAAGGAGCCGAGTCCGCTCGTGCGACGGCGACCGGCATGGCCGCCGTGACAGCGGCTCTCATGGGCCTGCTGCAGGCGGGCGACCACATCGTTGCCGCCCGTGCGCTCTTCGGGTCCTGCCGCTATGTCGTCGCTGAGCTCCTGCCCCGGTTTGGCGTGGCATCGACCCTCGTGGACGGAACCGATCTCGACGCGTGGCGCAAAGCTATACGGCCTGAGACAAAGGTCTTCTTTCTGGAAAGCCCGGCCAATCCCACCCTGGAGGTCATCGACATCGAGGCCGTCGCCGCGATTGCCCGTCAGGTCGGGGCGAAGCTGGTGGTGGACAACGTGTTCTCTACGCCAGTCTGGCAGAAGCCGCTGCAGCTCGGAGCTGATTGCGTCGTCTATTCTGCGACCAAGCACATCGATGGACAGGGGCGCTGCCTTGGCGGCGTCATTCTTGCGTCCGAGGAGTTCATCCAGACGCACGTCCATACGTTGCTCCGGCAGACGGGCCCTTCGATGTCTCCCTTCAACGCTTGGGTGCTTCTGAAAAGCCTGGAAACACTTCCCCTGCGCGTCGAGCGTCAGACCCGGGCGGCGGCTATCGTGGCGGACGCATTGGCAGGACATGCCAAGATCGCCCGACTGATCTATCCGGGACGCGCCGATCATCCGCAGGCCGATATCATTGCCCGGCAGATGACGGGAGGCTCGACCCTGCTCGCCCTTGAAATCGAGGGAGGCAAGGCCGGGGCCTTTCGCTTCCTGAACGCCCTCGATCTGATCCGGATCTCCAACAATCTCGGCGACGCCAAGAGCCTGATCACCCATCCGGCGACGACGACGCATCAGCGCTTCACGCCGGAGGAACGCACGGAAATGGGGGTCTCGGAAGGTCTGGTCAGACTCTCAGTGGGTCTTGAGCATCCCGATGATCTGATCGAGGACCTGACGCAGGCTCTTGAGTGCGTTTGAGGCGTTTTCGTCTTAGCTCGCGTTTATGGCGACAGGCCGGCTGGGATCCTGGGTCCACTCTGACATCGAGCCATCATAGAGCATCACATCGGGGCGTTTGAGCACCTCCGAGAGGACGAACCAGTTCGTGGAGGCGAGGTGGCCAGTGTTGCAATAGCTCACCACGGGCCCTGGGGGAATTTGCCCGAACAATTGCTCGAGTTCCGTGACAGGGCGTAGACGTCCGGTCCCCGGCTGGATGGCTCTGCTGTGGTCCAAGTGGATGGCGCCCGGAAGGTGTCCGGCGCGAGCAGCCTGTGAGCTCTTCTCCCGCCCGTCGAATTGAGCCTGTGAGCGTCCGTCGAGCAGCGTCGCATTGGCTCCGGCGATTGCTTTCTCGACAGCGTTGGCCCTCGCTCGCAAGCCTTCTGTGAGGCGCACAGGATAAGGCCCAGTTGCTACCGGAGCAGACAGCCCGGTTTCTTCTCGCCCGCCCACGTCTCGCCAAGCCCTGAAGCCTCCGTCGAGAATCGATACCTGCTGGTGACCGGCAGTTTTCAGGGTCCAATAGACACGGGCGGCCGCACTGAAATCGGAAGCGGCTTGCCCGGCTGAGACGATAACCACATGGTGCTCGGGCGTCATTCCGATGCGGCTCAGCAGGGCGGACAAATGGGTCGCATCGGGCAGCAGGCCGCCGGCACCACCCTCAGTGATCCGCCAGCCATCGGCGGCGTAGTCGCTGTGGATTGCGCCGGGAATGTGCCCGGCTTCGAATGCTGTCTGGCCGCCGTTTTCCGTCGAGCGAATATCTATGATCACAAGCGAGGAATCGAGGAAATGATCGGCAAGCCATGCGGCTGAAACGAGGGGTGAGGCAGTCATGATAAGGGCCCTGACCAATTACGCGGCAAGACGAGGATCGATGATCCAGGAGTGCGTGATCTCGGCAACCCGACCCAGCATGATGGATGCGGAGCAATACTTCTCCTTTGACAGCTGGATGGCGCGCTCGACCTTCTCGGGCGAGAGCGCTTGCCCTGAGAGATAGTACTTGAGGTGAATCGTCGTAAACACCTTCGGATCCGTCGACGCGCGCTCGGCGTCGACCTCGACGACGCAATCAGTGACAGGCTCACGGCCGCGTTTCAGGATAAGCACCACGTCGAACGCCGTGCAGCCGGCCAGCCCCAGCAGCATGAGCTCCATAGGACGAATGCCAACATTGCGGCCGCCGTTCTCGGGGGCGCCGTCCAGCACGATGGCATGCCCGCTTCCGGACTCGCCTGTAAACATCATGCCCTCGACCCAGGACACGCGCGCTTTCATGCTGGTCATTTCGTTTCCTTGAATGTGAGCATCCGGCAGCCCGGCCATCAGCGCATTTGGGCGCCGCCAGCAATCATGCAGGCGGCGCCCCTATCCGGGGCAAGAGGTAATTGCCCCTCGCTTCGCACGTGCGATTGCAGATCAGTTCGCCTTGGCGGGCTGCGGCACGATACGCAGATATGGCTTCGGCGCTTTCCAGCCGCCCGGATAGAGGTTCTTGGCTTCCTCGTCCGATACGGAGCCGGCGATGATGACATCCTCGCCTTGCTTCCAATTGGCAGGCGTGGCGACCCGGTGCTGAGCCGTCAGCTGAAGGGAGTCGATGACCCGCAGCACTTCGTCGAAGTTGCGACCCGTGGTCATGGGATAGACCAGGACGAGC
The DNA here is from genome assembly GCF_055792825.1 of Microvirga sp. GN3. Taxonomy (NCBI): domain Bacteria; kingdom Pseudomonadati; phylum Pseudomonadota; class Alphaproteobacteria; order Hyphomicrobiales; family Methylobacteriaceae; genus Microvirga; species Microvirga sp. GN3. The sequence continues at coordinate 23,707 of NZ_JBVVAK010000108.1, read as the reverse complement.
TTGATCTTCTTGTCGGGACCGATGATGAAAACGTTGCGCACCGTCTGGTTGTCGGCGGCCGTGCGCCCTTCCGCCGTGTCTCCCGCGTGGGCCGGGAGCATGCCGTAGAGCTTGGAAATCTTGAGGTCGGGATCGCCGATGATCGGATAGTTGACGGCTGCCCCTTGTGTCTCCTCGATGTCACGGGCCCAAGCCTCGTGCCTCTCGACGGGATCGACGGAGAAGCCGACGACCCTCACGCCGCGGCGATCGAATTCAGGCTTGAGCCGAGCCACCTCGCCTAGTTCTGTCGTGCACACGGGAGTGAAATTCTTCGGATGCGAGAACAGCACCGCCCAGGAATCGCCAATCCACTCATGGAAGCGGATCGGGCCTTCGGTCGTCACCGTCTCGAAATCGGGGGCAATCTGGCCGATTTGAAGTGTCATAGCAGGGATCTTTCTCCGTTACGCGTGGATTGGTCGCTGCATGTGCAAGGCAGGGTGCAATCGATTGGTCCGATCACGTGTGTTTCATCGCTTCGGTGCCAGCACACGGCGCATGCGACCGATCCTCATCGCAAGTTCAGCTGTATGATCCGCATGAAATCGTGCCGGAAGCCAACTTGAAGCGGAGGAATGCACCGACTGGCAGGATCGGAGTTTCCGGCAGCAGGAGGACTAAGTCAATAAAAATGTTCTTTTTATAGAACAGTCTGCAAGGAAATAGTTTGCCAGAGAGGCCCTTCCTTGAGAGAAGAATATTCTAAATCGCCCTATTGTGGGCCTGTTTGAGACATAATCAGCCGCTGCCGCAAATGCTCGGACGAATAAAAATTAGTCCTCCGCTATTCGCCCCGTTTCTAGTGCAAGCATACTACAGCAACGCGGCTCCAGTAGAATTTCATTCTATGAGCCTGCCTCTGTATACTACAAAAGAGCACAAAACAGGAGGAAATCAATGAAGCAAACTGCCCGGGCCATTTGACACTCGTTCTTTTTAGCGGATATTTCTCTGCCCTGTTTGGGAGCCTGGGTAGCTTGCTGCTCGCTCTCGCTTCGATCACAACCCGGGAGGGTAGAGTGCACGGCAATTCCCTAGAAGTCGCTGGCGCGAGGACATATTCTCGACTGCGGTCCGTCCTGCCGGCCGTCGGCTTGATCGCCTTGGGAAGCGTTGGCCTTCTGACGCTCTCCGGTACCGCATCGGCCCAGTCGCAGCTGCTGAACGTGTCCTACGACCCGACGCGGGAACTCTACCGCGAGATCAATCAGGCCTTTGCCGATGATTGGAAAGCAAAGACCGGCGAGGCCGTATCGATCCGGACCTCTCACGGCGGATCCGGCGCTCAGGCCCGTACGGTGATCGACGGCATCGACGCCGATGTGGTGACGCTCGGGATTCCGTCCGACATCGATGCGATTGCGAAGGCCACCAAGAAGATCCCGGCCGATTGGCGCGGCAAGCTGCCCAACAACTCGTTGCCTTACACCTCGACCGTCGTCTTTTTGGTTCGTAAGGGCAATCCAAAAGGGATCAAGGACTGGAACGATCTTGTGAAGCCAGGTGTCCAGGTGATCACGCCCAATCCGAAGACTTCCGCGGGCGGCCGTTGGAACTTCCTGGCGGCCTGGGGCTATTCCCAGACCAAGGACGGCAGTGCTGACAAGGCGAAGGAGTTCGTCACCGCTCTCTACAAGAACGTTCCGGTGCTCGACACGGGCGCTCGCGGATCAACCGTGACCTTCGCGCAGCGCAGCCTCGGAGATGTTCTGCCGGCATGGGAGAACGAAGCCTTCCTCGTGCTTGATGAATTCGGACGCGACAAGTTCGAGATCGTGGTGCCGACGCTGTCGATCCTGGCGGAGCCGCCGGTTGCTCTCGTCGAGGGCAATGTGGATGGCAAGGGCACGCGCAAGGTCGCTGAGGCCTTTCTCAACTTCCTCTACACCGACAAGGCGCAGGCGATTTTCGCCAAGCATCATTATCGCCCGATCAAGTCCGAAGCCGCCAAGCCAGAGGATCTCGCGGCTCTGCCGAACCTGAAGCTGTTCACGATTGAGTCGCTCCAGGGCAACTGGGACGACATCCAGAAGAACAACTTCGATTCCGGCGGCCTCTTCGATCAGATCAGCAAGCGCTGACCATGGCCTCGGCGTCCTATCTGCGTCTCAAGCAAGCGAGCGTGCTGCCGGGCTTCGGCGTCACGCTCGGTTACACGCTGCTGTACCTTGGGTTGCTGGTGTTGCTGCCACTCGGCGCGCTGGTGGTGAAGGCCTCAGGCATCGGAATCACCGGTATTGCTGCGACTGCCGCCGACCCCCGGGTTGCTGCGGCCCTCGAGACGAGTTTCAGCATTTCCCTGCTTGCCGCCGGCGTCGCCTCTCTCTTCGGCCTTCTGATTGCATGGGTTCTGACCCGGTACGATTTCCCGGGCCGTAAGCTCATCGATGCCATCGTGGATCTGCCCTTTGCCCTGCCAACAGCTGTTGCCGGCATTGCACTTGCCGCCCTTTATGCGCCGAATGGCTGGGTGGGATCGCTGCTGGAGCCTCTGGGTCTCAAGGTGGCTTATACGCCCTTGGGTATCTTCATCGCCCTGGTCTTCATTGGGCTTCCTTTCGCTGTCCGCACCGTTCAGCCGCTGATCGCGGAAATTGAATGTGAGTTGGAGGAAGCCTCTGCGACTCTCGGTGCTTCCCGCTGGCGCACCCTTTGCAGTGTTCTCCTGCCTCCGCTTCTTCCTGGCGTGCTGACGGGCTTCGCATTGGCCTTTGCCCGCGGGGTCGGAGAGTACGGATCGGTGATCTTCATCGCCGGAAACCTGCCCTATGTTTCGGAAATCGCGCCGCTGCTGATCGTGATCAAGCTGTCGGAATACGACTACACCAGCGCGACGGTGATCGCCACCATCATGCTGGCGATCTCGTTCTCAGTGCTTTTGCTGATCAACCTGATCCAGGCTTGGAGCCGCAGGAGGTTTGGTCATGTCTGATCTCAGCGCTGCTCTGGCCGTGCCGGTTCCATCGCAGCAGAGCGTAGTGACCGAGCAGAAGCCGATCCGATGGCTGGCCATCTCGGTCGCTCTCATCTTCCTGCTTCTGTTCCTGGTTCTGCCGCTCGTTGTCGTCTTCGTGGAAGCCTTCAGGCGAGGGCTTGGGGGCTTCCTCGCCGCCTTTCAGGAGGCGGATGCCCTGGCGGCGATCCAACTGACGCTGACGGTGGCTGCCATCGCGGTGCCATTGAATCTCGTGTTCGGTCTCATGGCGTCCTGGGCCATCGCCAAGTTCGAGTTCAAGGGCAAGAGCCTGCTGATCACCCTGATCGACCTGCCGTTTTCCGTCTCGCCGGTCGTGTCGGGCCTGATTTACCTGCTTCTTTTCGGGGCGCAGGGCTTGTTCGGGCCTTGGCTCATGGCGCATGGCATCAAGATCGCCTTCGCTCTGCCGGGCATTGTCCTCGCCACCATCTTCGTGACGTTCCCCTTCGTGGCACGGCAGCTCATCCCGCTCATGCAGGAGCAGGGCACGGCCGAAGAAGAGGCTGCTTTGACGCTGGGCGCGAGCGGGTGGCGCACCTTTCTCACCGTGACGCTGCCGAACATCAAGTGGGGACTGCTGTACGGCGTCCTTCTGTGCAATGCCCGCGCCATGGGCGAGTTCGGTGCGGTTTCCGTGGTCTCGGGCCACATCCGCGGCTTGACCAACACCATCCCGCTTCACGTGGAGATTCTCTACAATGAGTATAACTTCGTTGCGGCCTTTGCCGTCGCCTCGCTCCTCGCCGGCCTCGCCCTCGTCACATTGGCGCTCAAGTCTTGCCTCGAATGGCGTCACGGAGCTGACCTTGCCGGCGGCGCACACCGCTGAGCGGAGCCAAGCGGTCGATATCCGTATTGCGGGCGTGACGAAGAACTTCGCGGGCGCGGCCGCTCTGCACGATGTGGATCTCGATGTCCGGCCTGGAGAGCTCCTGGCGCTGCTCGGCCCCTCGGGTTCGGGCAAGACCACGTTGTTGCGCATCATAGCCGGATTGGTGGAGGCCGATCGCGGGCAGGTGCTCTTCGGGGGCGTGGAGGCGACATCTCTTCCCGTGCAGAAGCGGCAGGTCGGCTTTGTCTTTCAGCATTATGCCCTGTTCAAGCACATGAGCGTTGCCGACAACATCGGTTATGGGCTGCGGGTGCGCGAGCGGGCGAACCGCCCGTCCAAGGCCGAGATCCGGCGCCGCGTTTCCGAACTGCTCGATCTGGTCCAGCTGTCCGGCTATGAGAGCCGGTTTCCGGCTCAGCTCTCCGGCGGCCAGCGCCAGCGGGTCGCGTTGGCGCGGGCGCTCGCCGTCGAGCCGCGCGTCCTTCTGCTCGACGAGCCCTTCGGCGCCCTCGACGCCAAGGTCCGCAAGGATCTCCGCGCCTGGCTGCGTGACATCCACGAGCGCACCGGCACGACGACGGTCTTCGTCACCCATGATCAGGATGAGGCCCTGGAATTGGCAGACCGGGTCGCTGTCCTGAACCGTGGACATCTCGAGCAGGTTGGCAGTCCCGACGACGTGCAGGACTACCCTGCGACACCCTTCGTGATGACCTTTCTCGGTCAGGCCGCCCGCTTCAATGCCGAAATTCGCGATGGGCGGGTGCTGCTGAACGGAAAGCTCGTTCCTGTGGCTGCACCGAAGTCCACTATTGGCCCGGCGAGTCTCTACTGCCGGCCCTGGCACCTGAAGCCGGTACCCGCCGGCCATGGACACCATCAGGGTATTGTCAGTGGCGTTCGGCGTCTCGGATCCATGCGCCGGATCGAGGTCTCGCAAGCCGATGGGAAGAAGCTCGAGGTTGAGGTTGCTCTTGTGACGAACCTGAGAGTCGGCGAGGAGATCGGCCTGGACATCCTGGACGGTGCGATCTTCCGCGAAGGCTGAAAGCGCCAATAGCAGACATCAATGGATGCCAATGAAGACAGGGCAGAGGAGCCACATTCGGTGATCTCCCCACTCGGAAGTGTGCACCCGCTATCGCCGCAACGAGAATCGGTCGGCTCAATGCTAAAATGATTACAGCTCCAGCGTGACGTGATGGCAGTCCGCTCGACGGTCATGAGGGGTGCCGAGCTGCTATAGATCGCCTGGCAGGTCGTCTGTCTAAAAGCCTATGGTGCGCATGATCCCAAAGCCCTGATGTACACTCACCGCGGCAATCCAGGGGCAGTTGCTAGAGCGCGTCGCCTCACGATGCTAAGGGCACCAGAACATTATCCAAACTTCTCAAAGGAGGAGCTTATGATAGAGGCCCCCGAGAACTTACCGTCCGGCGCAGGCGAGATCGCACAGACGTACCCGGCGATCTGGAAGGCCTACGCGGCTCTTGGAAAAGCATGCGCTGAAGCAGGTCCCCTCGATGGGCGGACACGGCGGTTGGTGAAGCTTGCTCTTGCTGTCGGGGCGCTCTCGGAGGGTGCCGTGCACTCCCACACGCGCCGGGCCTTGGCTGAAGGCCTCGCAACGGAGGAACTTAAGCAGGTGGCCCTCCTTGCGATCCCAACGCTGGGCTTCCCACAAGGCGTGAAGGCCTTCACGTGGATTGAGGATATCACTGATCCTGCTTCGTCTGACACAGACAACTCCCAGTAAGGCGCTTGTTCAGCCTTGCTTCCTCAGTCGGGTCCTTCGGCCCAATATCGGAAAGCGTTCTCCCAACCGGATGGCGCCGCGCCATAGGCGCTATCTGAAGGCCCAACTGACGAACAGCAGAATGGCGAGCGTGATGGCAATCATTTGCCAGACGAGCACTGGATTGCGTTCGTAAAGCGGCTTGCTATGGAGGACAGTCGGCAGCGCTCGCGCGGAACCGTGCTCCAGTTCGAACGCCAGCTCGAGCACGTCGCCAAATCGATCATGCGGCGACACCGCAAGGGCCCGCGCAAGGACCTGATCCAGCCAGGCCGGCAGATCGGGCCGATGGGAGGTGAGCGGAGTCGGTTTGCTGAACCGGGGACGAGAGAACGGCTCGATCTCACCGTAAGGATAGACACGGCTGAACAGGCGGTAGATCGTGACAGCCAGCGCAAACTGATCCGACAGCACGTCACCCGCAGCGCCGGCGAAGAGTTCAGGCGCCATGTAGCTTGGCGTGCCGGGTGCGTGCTCCAAGGCAAAATCGTCCATTCCGGCGACGCGTGCGACACCGAGATCGACCAGCTTCACGCCGGTTTCTGCCTGCTCCGCAGCGTGCTCGAGGATCACATTGTCCGGTTTGATATCCCGATGCACGATGCTGGCCCGGTGCAGGGCGGCAACGCCCTTGGCCAGCTTGATCGCGAGCGCCAAACCTTCAGAAAGGGATATCGGGGGCGACCGTTGCAGCCGCGCCTCCAGGGTTTCTCCCTCATAGAACGGCATCACCGAGTAGAGACGGGTCTGACGCTCCGGCGGAATCTCGAGAACCTCTCCAACCCAGGGACTGCGGACGCGCGCCGCGATCCAGGTCTCCCGGACAAAAGCCTGCCGAAGCACGGCATCGGCGTCCTGGATGGGCTTCGGAAACTTGATGATGACGGAGCGGTTCGCGACGGTATCGTGCGCCCGGAATACGCGGCTGTACCGGCCATCGGACAGTTGAGCCTCCAGATCGAATCCATCGATGACGGCGCCGATCGTAGGCGGTGGCAGAATGGGCTGGCCTGCAATTGCAAGCTCGAGATCCGGCTGGTTCGCCGGCGGCAGGCTCAGAACATCGAGAACGAGGGCTGTCGCGTTGTCCCCGCTTCGGGCAGCCAAGGCCGCGGCGGTCAGGCTCCGCGCCGTCTCCTCCGGTGAGGCTCTCCGGGCGAGCTCGTGCCGGAGGACCCGCTCAGGCAAGTATCCATGGACTCCGTCAGTGCACAGAAGATACCGGTCGTGAACTTGCACAGGCTCGGCGAGATAATCGATCTGAATGCTGTCGCTGGCCCCGACGGCCCGCCGGAGGACGCCCTGCATGCCCCATTCATGGAACGTGTGATCCGTGGTGAGCAGATCCAGGCGGTCGTGACGAAGGCGATACAGCCGGCTGTCCCCGACATGGACGATGTGAGCCTGACGCCCCCACAGGACGAGCGCGGTCAGCGTGCAGGCCATCCCCTGAAGCTCGGCGTTGCTGCGGCCGATGGCGTGGACCCAGCGGTTCATCGCCTCGAGGGCCCGCGCGCTTTTCTTCCGCACGCCGAGAAGCTCGCTCTGGCCGAGGTAACCATCGATGAAGCCCCGCACCACGGTCTCGGCGGCCACGCGACCACCCCTGGCCCCACCGACCCCGTCCGCGATCGCCGCCACCACACCATGGCGCGTCCGCTGCGCGAGCGTGCCCTCGAAGAAAGCGAAATAGTCCTCATTGTCGACGCGTGGTCCGCGTTCCGAGGAATAGCCTAAAGCGACACGGAGCTGCTCTGGCTCTTGCTGGTGGAAAGACATGCCGCCCCCCTGAGAGCTTCCCGACCCCAATGGTCCGATGTCGAGTGCCACACCTTGCGATAGTCCTGACACGACGGCGCTGCGTGTCCAGTCCGCCCTCTTGGTCGGGCCAAGCATAGCGGGATGAACATCCGCCAAGGTGACCATTCTGCGAGCATTCTGCCGTCCAGAAGTTACGCACTTTGCACAAAATATAGACTTGATTAAAAAGTAGGCAATCGATAGTCTTTCTAAACAACGCGGACCACGACAACGAAGTCACAAGGTCTCGCTGCACCGTCTGATCAAAGGCGATCAGACAGTTTTGCCGCTCATCTGGCATTGCTCCGACAACGACGTCGCATGAATGGCCTGGATGCTGCGCAAGCAGCACGTGGCTACTTCAGGCGACGCTTTTGTGCTTGCGGCCGCGTGCCGAGGAGCAGGTGCCTGGGACTTTTGACTTTCTCAGGGAGACTGAGATGCCCAAGAAGCTTGTCGTCATCGGCAACGGCATGGCCGCCGGTCGTGCCCTGGAGGAGCTGTTCGAGCGTGCTCCCGGCGAATACGAGGTCACGATCTTCGGCGCCGAGCCGCGGGTGAACTACAACCGCATCATGCTCTCGCCGGTGCTCTCGGGCGAGAAGGCCTATGAGGACATCCTGATCCATGACGATGCCTGGTACGAGACGCATGGCATCACGCTCCATCGCGGCAAGCAGGTGGTGGAGATCGACCGGGAAGCCAAGCGCGTGGTCGCGGCGGACGGAACTGTCGCGGATTACGATCAGCTCCTCGTCGCCACCGGATCGATGCCCTTCGTGGTGCCGATCCCCGGCGCGACCCTGCCGGGCGTGGTCACCTACCGGGATCTGGACGACGTCAACAGGATGCTCGAAGCGGCCCAGAAGGGCGGGCGCGCCATCGTCATCGGTGGCGGCCTGCTCGGGCTCGAAGCGGCGGCCGGCCTTCAGGCGCAGGGCATGGAGGTCACGGTCCTGCATCTCATGCCGACCCTGATGGAGCGCCAGCTCGATCCCTCGTCCGGCTACCTGTTGCAGAAGGCTTTCGAGGACCGCGGCATCACGGTCCGCTGTAAGGCGAACACCCATGCGATCCTGGGCGACACGCATGTGACCGGCGTCCGGCTCGACGACGGCACCGAGCTTGCCGCCGACATCGTCGTCATGGCCGTCGGCATCCGTCCGAATGCGGTTCTGGCCAAGGAGGCGGGCCTCGAGACCAACCGTGGCGTGCTCGTCGGCGACGACATGCGCACGAGCGACCCGGACGTGTTCGCGGTCGGCGAATGCGTCGAGCATCGCGGCCTCTGCTACGGCCTCGTGGCGCCGCTCTATGAGATGGCGAAGGTGGTGGCCGCGCAGCTCGCCGGCGACGAGACGGCGGCCTATACCGGCTCCGTCACCGCGACCAAGCTGAAGGTGACGGGCATCGACTTGTTTTCGGCCGGCGATTTCGGCGAGGCCAAGGACCGGCAGGACATCGTGCTGCGCGACGCGTCGCGCGGCATCTACAAGCGCCTCGTCCTGAAGGAGAACCGCATCGTCGGCGCCGTCCTCTACGGCGAGACGGGGGACGGCTCCTGGTTCTTCGATCTCCTGCGCAAGGAGGCCGATGTCTCCGAACTGCGCGATACCCTGATCTTCGGCCAGTCCTATGTCGGGGGTGCCCCCCTGGACCCTACGGCGGCCGTTGCAGCCTTGCCGGATGATGCGGAAATCTGCGGCTGCAACGGCGTCTGCAAGGGCAAGATCGTCCAGGCGATCACCGACAAGGGCCTGAGCTCGCTCGCCGAGGTGAGGGCGCATACCAAGGCCTCCGCCTCCTGCGGCACCTGCACCGGCCTCGTCGAGCAGGTGATGACTCTGACCCTCGGCGACAAGTTTGCCAAGGCGGCGGTCGAGCCCATGTGCAGCTGCACCGATCTCGGCCATGACGATGTGCGCCGTCTCATCCGGGCGGCGGAGCTGAAGTCGATCCCGGCGGTGATGCAGGAACTGGGCTGGAAATCCTCCTGCGGCTGCGCCAAGTGCCGCCCGGCCCTGAACTACTACCTTCTCTGCGACTGGCCGGAGGAATACGAGGACGATGGCCGCTCGCGCTTCATCAACGAGCGTGTCCACGCCAACATCCAGAAGGACGGCACCTATTCGGTGGTGCCGCGCATGTGGGGCGGATTGACCAATCCACGGGAGCTGCGCGCCATCGCCGATGTGGCCGAGCGCTACAACATCCCGACCGTGAAGGTGACCGGCGGCCAGCGCATCGACCTGTTGGGCGTGCGCAAGGAGGACTTGCCGGCGGTCTGGGCCGACCTCAACGAGGCCGGCATGGTCTCGGGCCATGCCTATGCCAAGGGCCTGCGTACGGTGAAGACCTGTGTCGGCACGGATTGGTGCCGCTTCGGCACGCAGGATTCGACCGGCCTCGGCGTCAGGATCGAGCAGTTCATGTGGGGCTCCTGGACGCCGGCGAAGGTGAAGATGGGCGTCTCCGGCTGCCCGCGCAACTGCGCGGAAGCGACCTGCAAGGATGTCGGCGTGATCTGCGTCGATTCCGGCTACGAGATCCACTTCGCCGGCGCCGCCGGCCTGCACATCAAGGGCACGCAGCTGCTCTGCAAGGTGCCGGAGGAGGACGAGTGCATCGCGGTCATCGCGGCCCTGACGCAGCTCTATCGCGAGCAGGGGCACTATCTCGAGCGCATGTACAAATGGGCCGACCGGGTCGGCGTCGACTCCATCCGGGCGACCGTGGTCGACGACCTGGAAAAGCGCCGGGCGCTCTACGAGCGCTTCGTCATCTCGCAGCGCAATGCGCAGGTCGATCCCTGGGCCGAGCGGGCCGCCGGGCGCGACGCGCACGAGTTCAGGCCCATGGCGAACTTCACCCTGGCGGAGGCAGCGGAATGAGCGAGTGGATCGATGTGGGTGCCGTCGACGACGTGCCGGTTCTCGGATCACGCGTCGTGCAGGCGCCCGGCGGCGACATCGCCGTGTTCAAGGCAGCGGACGGAACGCTGTTCGCCCTGCGTGATCGCTGCCCGCACAAGGGTGGGCCGCTGTCGCAAGGCATGGTGCATGGTCATTCCGTGACCTGCCCGCTGCACAACTGGGTGATCAGCCTGGAAAGCGGGGAGGCACAGGGGGCGGACCAGGGCTGCACCCACAAGATCCCGCTGCGGATCGAAGGCACGCGCATCCTGCTCGCCGCTTCGGCCCTGATGGCGCGCGCGGCCTGAGGAGGGGGAATGGCGAGCGGCACCCCGATCCGGACCACATGCCCCTATTGCGGCGTCGGCTGCGGCGTGGTGGCAACGCCGCAGGCGGATGGCTCGGTCGCGATCAAGGGAGATGAGCAGCACCCGGCCAATGAGGGCCGTCTCTGCTCGAAGGGGTCGGCGCTGGGTGAGACGCTGAGCCTCGACGACAGGCTCCTCATTCCGGAGGTCGATGGGCGCCGTGCGGGATGGGACGAGGCGCTCGAACTGGTGGCGCGGCGCTTCTCCGAGACCATTGCCGAGCACGGGCCGGAATCCGTCGCCTTTTACGGCTCGGGCCAGCTGCTGACCGAGGATTACTACGTCGCCAACAAGCTGATGAAGGGCTTCATCGGCGCGGCCAACATCGACACCAATTCCCGCCTCTGCATGGCCTCGTCGGTCGCCGGCCACGTCCGCGCCTTCGGTTCCGACACCGTCCCCGGCACCTATGAGGATCTCGAGGAAGCCGATCTCGTCGTCCTTGTCGGCTCCAACATGACGTGGTGCCACCCTGTCCTGTTCCAACGACTCCTGGCAGCCCGCGAACGTCGCGGCACGAAGATCGTCGTCATCGATCCGCGCCGCACCGTGACGGCAGAGGCTGCGGATCTCCATCTGGCAATCGCCCCGAATTCCGATGTGGCGCTCTTCGCCGGCCTGCTCGATCATCTCGATCGGATGGGCCTGTGCGACAACGACTATGTCGACAGCCACACCTCCGGCCTCGATGAGGCTCTGCAGGCCGCGGGCGAATGCGGCTTTCCCGGAGCGCTTAACGCAACGCGCCTGCCAGTCGAGCAGCTGCGCGAATTCTTCACCCTGTGGAGCCGCTCCGAGCGCGTGGTGACCGCCTATTCGCAAGGCGTGAACCAATCCGTCGTCGGCACCGACAAGGTCAACGCCATCATCAACTGCCACCTGTTCACCGGCCGCATCGGGCGGCCCGGCAGGGGGCCGTTCTCGTTGACTGGCCAGCCCAACGCCATGGGCGGGCGCGAGGTCGGCGGGCTGGCGAACATGCTCGCGGTTCATCTCGACATCAACAGCGCAAGCCATCGCGAGCTGGTTCGGTCGTTCTGGGGCAGCCCCGGAGTCGCTGCTCGTCCCGGTCTTAAGGCTGTCGACCTTTTTCGCGCCGTCGGCGAGGGGCGGGTCAAGGCGATCTGGATCATGGGCACCAACCCGGCCGATTCCCTGCCGGACGCCGATGCGGTTCAGGATGCTCTTCGCGCATGCCCGTTCGTGGTCGTGAGCGATGTCACCCGCACCGACACGACGCGTCACGCCCACGTGCTGCTGCCGGCGGCGGCCTGGGCGGAGAAGAGCGGCACGGTGACGAATTCCGAGCGCCGCATCTCGCGCCAACGCTCGTTCCTGAAACCGCCAGGCGAAGCGTGGCCCGATTGGCGCATCATCTGCGATGTCGCATCCCGCATGGGCTTTGCCGATGCCTTCGACTATCAGTCGCCGGCCGAGATCTTCCGCGAACATGCCGCATTGTCCGGCATTGCGAATGACGGAACGCGCGATTTCGATATCTCGGCCTGTGCCGAGCTGAGCGAGAGCGCCTATGACACGCTGACGCCGTTCCAATGGCCGCGTCGGCCGGGTGCAGCACTCGACGGCGCGACCACGCGCTTCTTTGCTGAAGGCGGTTTCTACACGCCCGACCGGCGAGGGTGGTTCGTCCCGACGCCGGTTGCTCTGCAGGCGGCCTCGCCGGAGTTCCCGCTGATCCTCAACACGGGCCGCATCCGCGACCAGTGGCATACCATGACGCGCACGGCGAAGACGCCGCGCCTGATGAGCCATTACGCGGAGAGCTTCTGCGAGATCCACCCGGATGATGCCGAGGATGCTGGAATTGCGCCCGCTACCCTCGTTCGTATCGTCAGTCCGCAGGGCAGCGCCATCGTCCGCGCGCTGGTGACGGATCGCCAGCAGAAGGGCAGCATCTTCGTCCCCATGCACTGGACCGACCAGCAGACCGCGCAGGGGCGCATCGGCGCGGCGACCCTCGCGGATGTTGACCCGATCTCCGGTCAACCCGGTCTCAAGTTCTCCAGCGCGCGCATCGAGCCGTTCGATGCCATCTGGTACGGCTTCGCGGTGCTGCGCAACAGGCCTGAGACAATTCCAGCCGAGTACTGGGCGATCGCGCGGGCCGAGGGAGGCTGGCGCATCGAGCTCGCCGGTCTTGAACCGGTGGAGGATTGGACAGATTTCGCCGCCACTCTGATTGGCAGCGGCGAGAACCTGGAGACGCTGTCGTACAGCGATCAGGACCAGGCCAGCTTCCGGCTCGCGACCTTCGCGGGTGATGCCTTGCTGGGTGCGCTGTTCGCCGCGCCGCAACCGGTGGCCGTATCACGGACCTGGGCCGTCGAGCGCCTGAAGGCTCCTTCCATTGCCGGCGCCGAGCGCCTGCGCCTGCTGAGCGGCCGGCCCGGCCTCGATCAGCCCGATCCCGGCCCCATCGTCTGCGCCTGCTTTTCCGTCGGCGCCAACCAGATCGCAGCGGCGATCGAGAACGGCGCTGCATCAGTTGAAGCCGTTGGGGAAACCCTGCGCGCCGGGACGAATTGCGGCTCGTGCCGCGTTGAAATCAGGAGGTTGATCGATGCTGCAGTCCTTAAGAAAGCCGTCTGAGGCCGACCCGGCACGGCTCGGCCGGCTGGCCAAGCTGCCGGTGTTCTTCGATCTCGAGGATCGGCGCGCGGTGCTGGTCGGCGGATCGGCGGGGGCGGCCTGGAAGGCGGAGCTTCTCGCGGCCTCCGGCGCCGATGTCGACATCTATGCGACCGATCCCTCGCCCGAGATGGAGACTCTGGTGGCGCGGGGCGCGGCGGACGGTTCGCTCACGCTGCATCGGTCGGGCTGGTCGGCGGAAATCCTTAAAGGCGCTACTCTCGCCGTTGCCGATGTGGAGGGTGAGGCAGAGGCCGAAGCCTTCGCGGCGGCCGCGCATGATGCGGGCGTGCCCGTGAACGTGGTCGACAAGCCGGCCTTCTGCGATTTCCAGTTCGGTTCCATCGTCAACCGCTCGCCGGTTGTGATCGGCATCTCGACCGACGGCGCCGCGCCCATCCTCGGGCAGGCGATCCGGCGCAGGATCGAGACGCTGCTGCACCCCTCGGTTGCGTCCTGGGCCAGCTTCGCCAAGCATGTGCGCGAACGCGTGATGCAGCATCTGCCGCCCGGCGTGGCGCGGCGCACCTTCTGGGAGCGCTTTACCGATCTCGCGTTCCAGGGCAGGCCGCCGGAAAGCTTCGGCGGCAGCGTGGAGACGGTGCTGGAGCAGATCGCATCCGCACCGGAACAAAAGGTCGGGCGCGTCACCCTGGTCGGTGCCGGTCCCGGCGACGCGGAGCTGTTGACCCTGAAGGCGATGCGGGCGCTTCAGTCGGCGGACGTGATCCTCTTCGACGATCTCGTCTCCGAGGATGTGCTCGAACTCGCGCGCCGCGAGGCGAAGCGGATGATGGTCGGCAAGCGGGGAGGGCGCGCCTCCTGCGCTCAGGACGACATCAACGACCTGATGACGCGTCTGGCGCTGCAGGGCAAACAGGTGGTGCGGCTCAAGTCCGGCGATCCGATGATCTTCGGGCGGGCGGGCGAGGAGATCGAGCATCTGGAGAAGGCGGGTATTTCCGTCGATGTGGTGCCCGGCATCACGGCCGGCATCGCGCTTGCCTCGGTGCTCGGCACATCGCTCACTCATCGCAATATGGCGCAATCCGTCCGTTTCGTGACCGGTTGCGCGAAGACCGGCCAGCTACCGAGCAGTCTCGACTGGCAGGGACTCGCCGACCCGAGCACCACAACGATCTTTTACATGGCCGGTGGCACCGCGGGCGCTATCGCCGAGCGTCTGATCGAAGCCGGATGCTCTCCGGCCCTCCCTGCTGTGATGGTATCGAACGTGTCGCGCGGCGACGAACGCTGGGCCGGTTCCATCGCCGATCTCGGCTGGGCCAGCGAAAGGCGCGATCCGACGAAGCCCGTCATCATCGGCGTGGGCCGCGTCTTCGAGAAAGCAAACCAGTCGAGCGCTCGGCGCGACTTCGACCCGCTTCGCCAGAATGCAACATACGCGTGAGGGGACAGGACCCATGATCAACAAAGAATTCCTGAAGGCTGGCCACACGCCAACGCTGTTAGCCGCCTTCTTCTATTTCGATATGGCCTTCATGGTCTGGGTCGTTCTCGGTCCCTTGGGTGTTCAGGCGGCGGCGGATCTTCAGCTCGACGCCGCCCAGAAAGGCCTCATGGTCGCCGTTCCCCTTCTCGCCGGAGCCGTTCTGCGTGTCGTCAATGGCCTTCTTGTCGATCGCATCGGTCCTAAGACAACCGGCCTGATCGGTCAGATCATCGTGATTGCCGGTCTCCTCATGGCTTGGTTCTTCGGGATTCATTCGTTCACGCAAGTGGTGCTGCTTGGCATTGTCCTCGGAGTGGCGGGCGCATCGTTCGCCGTCGCCCTCCCGCTCGCGTCGCGCTGGTACCCACCGCAATACCAGGGGATTGCCCTCGGGATTGCGGGAGCCGGTAATTCCGGCACGGTGTTCGCTGCACTCTTTGCACCAGGACTGGCGGTCATCTTCGGCTGGACGAACGTTCTGGGATTGGCTGCCATCCCGCTTGGTATTGCGTTGGTGGTCTACATCCTTGCCGCAAAGGATAGTCCCAACCAGCCACCTCCGAAGACGTTCGTGGAATATCTGGCCGTCCTGCGCGAGGGCGACGCCTGGTGGTTCATGTTCTTCTATGCCGTATCGTTTGGCGGCTTCAGCGGCCTCGCCTCTTCGCTGACCATTTACTTCAACTCGGAGTACGGGTTGAGTCCGGTCACTGCAGGCTACTTCACAGCGGCTGCCGTGTTTGCGGGCTCCCTCGTGCGCCCGGTCGGAGGCGCCTTGGCTGATCGCATCGGCGGCATTCGCGCTCTCTCGGCCATGTACATCGTCGCTGCTGTCGCCCTCACCGTTGTCAGCCTTCGTCTGCCGCAGGCGTGGATGGCTCTGGTCGTCTTCATCATCGGCATGCTGGCCCTTGGCATGGGCAACGGATCGGTGTTCCAGCTCGTGCCTCAGCGCTTCCGCCGCGAGATCGGCGTGATGACTGGTCTCGTCGGTATGACAGGTGGCATTGGCGGTTTCTATCTCGCCTCCAGCCTCGGCTACTCCAAGCAGTTGACGGGGAGCTATCAGCTTGGCTTCCTGGTTTTTGCGGGGCTCGCCGCGCTGGCGCTCCTGGGCCTGACCGGGATCAAATCGCGGTGGCGCACGACATGGGGAGCGAGCCTGGGTCTGGCCCGGATTTGAGGGTTAGGGCAACCCAGGTGATTGGCGATGGCCGGTCGAGCCGCACCGCCGGACCTAACCCGCGACGGTGGCGCAATCAGCACGAGCGGCCGAGCGCTGATGCGTCTTCGCCCATCTGGCTGATCGAAAATCCACCCACTGGTGCAGGAAAAACCGTGAAGGGAAGACGATGCTGCAGGGTCGAAGGATTGCGGTGCCCGAGAGCCGGGAGCTTGATCTGTTCGCCGGAATGCTCGAACGGCAGGGCGCCGTCGCGGTGCGGTGCCCCTTGGTGTCGATCCACGATGTGGAGGATGCCGCGCCGGTTCAGGCGTGGCTTGAGCGGCTTGCGGGAGGGCACCACGATAGCCTCGTTCTGTACACGGGGGAGGGCTTGGCCCGGCTCCTGGGGTTCGCCCGCCGTGGCGGCATCGAGGCTGAGGTGATCGCCGGCCTCCGGCGGACGCGCAAGATCGTTCGTGGGCCTAAGCCGGCCAAGGTCCTGCGCAGCGTCGGGCTCAGCCCGGACGTGACAGCAGAGGAGCCCACGACCGCTGGTCTGATCGCGACCCTGTCCACTCTCGATCTGAGGGGCAGCCGTGTCGGCGTGCAGCTCTATCCCGGCGGCGAGGATCTGCTGACGGGTTTTTTGCGAGAGGCAGGCGCTGAGGCCGATCCGATCCTCTGTTACCGCTATGCCTCGGATGAGGAGGATGAGCAGGTCGTTCGCCTTGTTGATGAGCTCGCCGCAGGAGCCATCGATCTGATCGCGTTCACCAGCACGGCGCAGGTGCGTCGGCTTCAGGAGATTGCACGACGGTTTAACAGAACATGGAAGCTTGATGCGGCGATGCACCAGATCGTCATCGCTGCAATCGGACCCGTTACGGCGCAAGCCGTTGAGGAAGCAGGCTGGCCGGTCGGGGCGATGCCGCAGGACAGCTTTCACCTGAAGCCCATGATTGTCGCGCTGGGCAAGAGGTTGTCTGGAGATCCCAGCCTCGCTCCTCCCGCCTAGCGTCGTTGTAGAGCGCCCGAATGCCCACCTCAACGGGCAACGATCGTCTGGCATGTTGTGCTCGACACAGAGAGTTTGTGTGCCGCCTCTCAGCGCCAGAGCTTGGCTGCGATTTCCGGACGGTTCTCTTTCAGCCATTGTTGAGCGTCAGACGAGTTGACGACACAATCCAGCGCGTCCCAGGTGGGATCCTCCAGTGACTCGTCTCTGAGCCGGGTGGCAGCATAAGTGACGAGTTGGTGCAGTCCTTCATAGCCCGGACGCGTCTCAAGGGCATCGGCTACCCACGTGCTGGACCAATCCTGATCAGCAAGATGAAGAATGCTCTGCAGATCGGCCTCGCGAAACCATGGCGTCGCATCGAACTCGAGCGAGAGCGCATTGTCAGCCGTGTGGCACGAGGTTCGGATCATCACGCATCTCCCGGATCAGCTTTCGCGAGTTCGGCTCTACGATGCTCGAGCACCGGCGATACATCTACCCTGCCGTCTATCTATACCTTGGGTAAAAGGATCGACTGGGATCGGAGTTCCACTGGATCCGGTCGTTCTACACTAGAATACTGCGGTTGGGGAGGAGCCTGAGACTCATTGGGCAATCGCCTTGGCAATCCGAGCAGCCCCTGGAGTTCTCCGGCTCACGGCAATCTGCGATGGCGCAGGCCTATGCAGCTCTGCCCTCCTCTGGTGAGAAGAGCACTCCAAGCAGGAGCAAGCTCCCTCACGCAACGTCCAGACCGAGATCGAGGATGGGCGCGCTGTGCGTGATCCAGCCGGTCGAGATCAAATCCACGCCCGTTGCCGCGATCGCAGGTGCGGTTGCCACCGTCACTCGGCCGGAGGCTTCCGTGATGGCTTGCTTGTTCACCCGCCGAACGGCCTCTGAGAGGGTAGCAGGGCTCATGTTGTCGAGCAGGATCGCGTCGGCGCCAACCTCGAGCACCTCATCCAGCTGATCGAGAGTATCCACTTCGATCTCTATCTTCACGAGGTGGCCAACCGCGGCTCGAGCACGTTCCAGGGCTGGCTTGACGCCTCCGGCAATGGCAATGTGGTTGTCCTTGATGAGAACCGCATCATCGAGCCCGAAGCGATGGTTGCCTCCCCCGCCAGCCCGGACAGCATGCTTCTCGAGCGAGCGCAGTCCTGGTGTGGTTTTGCGCGTGCAGACGATCCGAGCATGCCCATGGGGCCGGGTAACGTCGACGAGAGCCGCGGTCGCCGTTGCAATGCCCGACAGCTTACAGAGCAGATTGAGAGCCACACGTTCCGCCGAGAGAATACTTCGGGCCGGACCATCCACGCGGAGAACAGCCTCTCCTCGTTCCACCCGGCTGCCGTCGGGCCGGTCGACGGCTACCGTGACGGCAGAGTCGATCAAGGTAAATGCCAGAAGCGCTGCGTCGACGCCTGCAACCACACCTGGCTCCCGGGCCACAATGGCGCCACGCAGTCTGGCGTCAGCGGGAATGACGGCATCCGTCGTGATGTCGCCGGCCCGACCCAGATCCTCGAGCAGCGCTGCATGCACAATGGGCTCCACCAGCAGGCGCGGGAGCGGAGCTAAAATGTCTCGTGTGGTGAGGATTGGCTTCATGCAACTCTCCTGACAGGCAGCGCTGTCTCAACGTCGATCTCGGCTGCAATGCACAGCCCCTGGTCGAGGGTCATCTCGGAATGCTTTTCCGGCATCAGGTCGGGATGATCCCGTCGCTGATGGGAGCCCCGGCTCTCTTTCCGGATGTAAGCTGCGACTGCAATCATGAGGCCGACGATGGTGGCGTCGTGAAGTCCCCTCGGGTGTGCGTCACGCGTCAGCGCACGGAGTTGGCGGACGGCCCGCTGCAATCCGGTCGCATCACGAAGCACACCCACGTGCCGGTCCATGGCCGTTCGGATCTCCCCCGGCCACGGGGAAGGGTGATTACCAGAGCTATATCCCTTCCACATGGCGGAAGGAGGGGAGGGCCACTGTCCCATTGATGACTGGCGTGTCATTCCCCTGATGTCGTCCGCAATCCAGGCCGCATAGGCCAGCGCCTCGAGCAGGGAGTTGCTCGCCAGCCGGTTCGCCCCGTGCAGGCCTGTTGACGCGACCTCGCCACAGGCCCAGAGCCCCTCGACCGAGCTGCGGCCCTGACCGTCCACCTTGATCCCGCCCATGTGATAGTGAGCGGCGGGACGCACAGGGATTGGATCGCGAACCGGATCCAAGCCAGCGGCCCGGCATAGCTCTGTCACGCCAGGGAATTTGCTGGCGAGGCTGCCCCCAAGTACGTGTCGCGTGTCGAGGAGTACGCGTTCACCGGCGCAGATCTGGGCGAAGATCGCCCGCGCCACCACATCGCGCGGCGCCAGCTCCGCTCCGGGGACGCCTTGCATGAAGCGCTCGCCGCGACTGTTGACGAGCACCGCCCCTTCGCCACGCAGGGCCTCGGTGGCCAGCGGCATCGGATCACGACCAGCCGCGATGGCGGTGGGATGGAACTGAACGAACTCGAGATCGCGCATGATAGCTCCCGCACGGGCTGCCAGCGCCAGTCCCGCACCTCGGGCACTCAGGGGATTGGTGGTATGGGCGTAGAGACCTCCGATCCCGCCTGTTGCCAGCACCACGGCTCGGCCGGGGATCAGTATAGGCTGATCGCTGCCATCGGGTCCCCAAGGAGCGCACAACACGCCGGTCACTGCGCCATCCGCATCCAGCGCCAGATCCGTGACACGGTGGTTCTCCAGGATCTGAATGGAAGGAGCGTTCCTGGCGGCATGGATGAGCGCGTCCAGAACACTCTTGCCGGTTCGATCGCCATCGGCATGAACGATCCGCCGGCGCGAGTGGGCGGCTTCCAGGCCCAGGATCAGGTTGCCATCACATCCAGCTCGATCGAAGGAGGTGCCCTGAGCAACCAGCCATTCGATGCAGGAAGGAGCAGCGCCAGCGATGCGGGCTGCGACATCCGGTTCACTGAGACCGGCACCCGCTTGGAGGGTGTCGGCCGCGTGCAGGGCAGGGTGGTCATCGGCTCCGAGGGCGGCTGCTATCCCACCTTGCGCCAGCGGCGTGGAGGCGTGCTGCCCCAGGGGAGAAGCTACAAGCAGGGTCACGGGCAGCGGCGCCAGCTGCAGGGCGGTTGCGAGCCCGGCGATGCCGCCGCCCACGACCACCACACGGTCGTGCGGATGGATGGTTCTCATGGTCGGCCCTCAGCGAACAGCGAGCATGCGCTCGACCGCCAGCCGCGCCCGCTGGGCCACCGCCGGATCGATGGTGACCTCATGCCGGTGCTGCTCGAGAGCCTGCCGGATCTTGGGCAGGGTGATGCGCTTCATGTGCGGGCACAGGTTGCAGGGCCGCACGAACTCAACCTCCGGGTAGAGAGCCGCCACGTTGTCGCTCATTGAGCACTCGGTCACGAGCGCGACCCGGGCCGGCCGCTTCTCGCCGACAAAGTCGGCCATGCCGGCCGTCGACCCGGCAAAGTCGGCCTCCGCCACCACCTCGGGCGGCGCCTCCGGGTGAGCCAGCACCACCACGTCCGGGTAGCACTCGCGCACCGCGCGGATATCCTCGACCGTGAAACGCTCGTGGACCTCGCAATGCCCCGCCCAGGTGATGATCTCAATGCCGGGGACTTGGGCTGCCGTGTTCTGGGCCAGGAACTCGTCCGGCAGCATGATCACGCGATCAACCCCGAGTGACTCAATGACCTTCCTGGCGTTGCCCGAGGTGCAGCAGATGTCCGACTCCGCCTTCACGGCAGCCGACGTGTTCACATAGGTGACGACCGGCACGCCCGGATAGTGCGCCCGCAGCTGACGGACATCCTCTGCAGTGATCGACTCAGCCAGGGAGCAACCGGCCTCATCATCCGGGATCAGCACCGTCTTGTTCGGATTGAGCAGTTTGGCGGTCTCCGCCATGAAGTGCACGCCCGCGAGCACGATCACGTCGGCATCTGTGTTCACGGCCTCACGAGCCAGTGCCAGGCTATCGCCGACGATGTCGGCCACCGTGTGGAAGATCTCAGGCGTCTGGTAGTTGTGGGCGAGAATGACCGCGTTGTGTTCCCGCTTGAGCGCAAGGATGGCCGCGATGTCGCTGGCATAGAATGGCCATTCCATGGCCGGAACGTGATGCCTGACACGCGCGTAGAGCTCGGGCAAGGGCAGGGGCGCAGACACCATTGAAGCCGCAGCGGACATTGTGATCTCCTATGCTCACAGCGAGCATTAATTAATCGTACTTATACTCCTTTGGAGCATTACGCAGTCATAAGAAAGCCGGCTGGATAGCCGGCACAGGAATAATGCTAGACACGAGTATAAACTGGCGTCAACCCACTTTCGGTCTCAACGGGCTTATCGTAGGCGGGGCAACCGCACGCCGGGGGCGGGGCGCTCGATCAGAACCTCGCGCCGGAAGCACACCAGCCGGGCCGGGCGCCCGCCCGTCTCGGTTGTGACCTCACCGGTTTCCTCCACCAGACCCTGCACCTCGACCAGGCGGCGGAAGTTCTGCTTGTGAAGCCGAATTCCGGACAGCGCCTCGACCGTCTTCTGGAGATCCAGGAGCGTGAACGCGGCCGGCATGAGCTCAAAGATCACGGGCCGATACTTGATCTTGCCGCGCAGGCGGCCGATCGCCGTCGCGAGAATCCGCCGGTGGTCCAGTGCCATCGGCAGACCGGGTGCAAGCCGCACCTTGGACGACACAGGTGGCTGTGTGTCGCGGAGTGCCTCAGGAACGAGGCCGGCCTCGAACAGGAGCTCGTAGCGCTCCAGGACGCGTTCATCGGTCCAGGTCTCTGCCCCGAACCCAAAGGTGAGCTCGATTCGCTCCTCGCGGAAGTGTCGAAAAGGTTTGCCGCCGGCTCGCGCCCAGGCCTTCAGGCGCGGCTCAATCACATCCAAGGCCTTGGGCCGGCCCTCGCGCCAATCCTCCCATGGCAAATAGCTGTACCAGTTCCGCCACGCGGCATGGGCCAGGCCTGCTGGCCGGGCTTCGCGTACGAGCGCCAGATAGGCAATCGACAGCGCATGTCCCGCACCTGAGACATCCGCCTCAGTCCGATCGCGATCACCAAAGGTATAGAGCTGCTCGACGTAGCCCAGGGTCAGCTGGGTCTGCTCGGCCACCCAGGTCCGCAACCCCATCTCCAGCGTGCGGTGCTGCGACTGCAAGGGACCTGAAGGAAGGCCGTCAGGCTGCTGCGGAGTGGCCCGGACGGTGAGGACCCGCGGCTCGTCGGGCGTGGCCGCCATGATCACGGCACTGAGATCGACAGTGGGAGCCACATGAGGCTGCACGCGGGTCTTTGGTCGTCGGGCGGGAGAGGAAGAGGCCATGGGTACTCAAAAGCGCACAAGACACGGGAGAACCACGATAGGTGGATTGAACCCCTCGGTCGAGACGAACTTTGGATGTGATGAGGCAACCGCCCTCAGGCGCTTTGGACCGTCCATGAAGCTGAAAGTGCAGCGGCCACACGAAATGAGACGAGATCAGGTCAAGCGGGCATTGGCGCCAGGCAGCCGGGGAGGCGGAACCAGGGATGACCGCTCGCCCGAATCGCTCTTTCCGATCGACTGCGGCAATTGTGCAACGCACAAATTCCTGCTCGGGGCGTTGTCCTGTCGGTCAAGGGGAATTGGTCAGATGGGTCGCAAGCAAACACCTGCCGAATGGAGTCGTCGAAGAACACGCCATGATCCTCCCGCACTCAACGAAGCCATCGCAGCCGCTCAAGGTTTAACCGGGCACATCGAGGCTCAGATCGAGATCGCAGCGCAGTTGATGGGCTTGCCAGAGGCTGAGGTCCGGCCGGAGGTCCTGAATGCAGCAGAGAGCACTGCTGCAGTAGTGATAGGGGCGGCTCGCGCCCGCCCGCGTCAGGCCCCAGTGGTTATTGTCGAGCGCAGAGGCTCTCGAGGTCCGCGACGATGACATCGGCGATCGTCTCCCGGCAGGGGAACTTCGTAACAACAATGCCCCGTCAACTGGATGATTGGCCCCGCAACTCCGCCAGACGTTCACTCTTCTCCAGGGAGCCATTCGATGATCCGATTTCCCTTGCAGGCGCGCCACGGCCGCATCCTTGGTCAAGGATCACTGTGCGAAACTCGTTTCACAAGGCGGGCTGCGCGGTGATCAGGCGGTTCGTGAGTCCCAGACCAACTTCCAATGTACTGGTTGATAGCATTCTGCTGGCTACGGCTGTGACAGCAGGCGGTTTCGCTCTCCTGTTGTGTGCGCAACTGCCATAGCGGCAGGTTGCGAAATTCCGTCATGTGGCGGCTCGAAGCACCATCCGGAGCGTGGTGGCTGACGGCCTTATTAACCTGTTCGATGGCTCGACGGGGCCATGAACCCGATCGATCTTACGGAACATCGCGCGACTAGCAGCCTCGGTTTCAGGCTCTATCTGCCCTCCGGTCCATCATCAGGAGCGTGCCATGTCGGATCATGTCTACAAGATGGTTGAACTCGTTGGTTCGTCGGAAACCAGCATCGAGGATGCCATCCAGACAGCCATCAAGCGCGCGAACCAGACATTGAGTGTGTTTCGGCGTGCAATGTTGGCTCTGACGCAGATTTGGTGCAGTTGAGGACTGGATTGATGCCGTCTTCCAGAAGGAGGCAGCCTCATGCACCGAAGCCTACGCCTCTCAGCTCTGATCCCGCCCGGCTTGGTCGTGGATC